>JBJOPC010000069.1:0-5884 GCA_046050965.1 Verrucomicrobiota bacterium
CGAAGCGCGGCATGGCTTTGAGCGAGAAGGTCAGCGCAATGGAGATGTCGGTGGGACCGCTGGCGTTTTCGTTCACGCGGAAGGTGAGCGCGCTGGTCCAACTGCGGAAGTCGCGATACACCGTGTAGAATTGTTCTTCGAGCTTGCCGTTGCGCGCCTCGAAGTTGTGGCCGAATTGCAGTCCCCAATTTTCGTTGAGGCGATAGTAGAAGCGCGAGGTGACCAGATTGTTTCCCGTGCCGAGGCCGCCGGTGGTGGGGTCGTCGTGGACGTAGTAGTGGCCGAGTCCCCAGCTCCAAGTGTCGCTGGGTTGGATGGTGAGCGTGTGGTAGGCGAGGCGGAAACGGTGCTCGGCGAGGTCGAAGCGGGTCTGCGATTCAAACGTGAGCCATTGGCGCGGGTTGAAGGAAATGTCGGAGTAAATGTCGGAGAACGAGGTGACGTTGGTGTAGTTGTTTGCGCGGCTCAAACGCCAGTCGGTGAAGACGGACCAGTCGAGCAGCGGGGAGACTTCGCCGTCGCGTTTGGTTTGGAGTTGGTTGCGGATGCCGAGGCGGAGGATGTTTTGCGCGTCGAGGGCATCAATGGCATTCACGCCGGGGAAATCGAGCGGTTGCAGGCGCAGGCTGGGCAGGGTGGTGTCGAATTGCGGGATAGAATTCGGGGTGCGGTTGGGCGTGGGGACGTAGAGGTAATCCACGGACGGCTCGAAGATGTGGCGCAGGCCGCTCACGTCAAAAAATTTACTGCTCGTGTCGGTCCAGACGCGCGAGGCTTTGAAGGAAGTTTTGACGCCGGTGTCGAGAATGCCGCGCGAGACAGCGGGCATATGGTTGGTGGTTGCGCCGTCGCCGCTGGGCTCGCCGTAATAAGTGAAGCGTCCGCCGACGTGCGGGGTGACGTTCAGCCAGCCGAAGAAGGTTTTGGGAATCAGCAGTTGATGGTAGGTGTCGGCGCGGGCGGCGGCGTAATCAGCGTTGGGAAACAGCGGGAGGTCGTTGCTGATGGCGTAGCGTTGGCGGAGATAGGCAAAGGAACTTTCGCTCTGGTAATATACGGGCGAGTTACCGAGTTGCTGGCGGTAGCCGGTGAGGCGGATGTCGGGGAGGCGTTCGAGCGTCTGCTGGAATTCGTTCACGCGCGGTTGGGCGACGGCGTCGAGGCTGAAGTTGTTCCAGAATTTGTTCACCTCCACGTAGGTGCTGGGCTGGTGGTTCTCGTTGTATTCGCCTTCACGGAAATCACGGATGATGAGCGGGTCGCCTTGGTAACGAACTTGCGAGCGGATGGAAAGATTCGTGGCGGGCTGCGCGAGGTAGCTGAAGGCGAACCGCTGGCGGTTGTCCGGCACGTTGACGCCGTTGGCGTTGTTCGAGGGCTTCTGGTCGTGGACGTAATAATATTTGAACGCCGCATCGCCCCACTGACCGAGGTGGACATTCTCATCCGCGCCGAGACCGATGCCGCGTTTGGTGCGGTAATCCACGCGGAAATCTCCGTCGAGCGCGTCGTTCAAATACCAATCGTAACGCGTGAGCAGGAACGCGCCAAAGCGGCTGCGGTAACCGGGTTGGAAATTAAAATTGTTCGCGTGCGGCCCGAGGTTGCGGCGGAAATACGGCAGATAAAAACTCGGCACACCGCCCAACACCAACACGCAATGCCGCGCTTCGATGTATTTGCCCGGCACGACCGTGATGCGGCGCGCGCGGAGGAAGATGGCGGGATCCGCGATGTCATCCGTGGTGATGATGGCGTGGTCGCCGGTATAAGTGCCGACTCTTTTGTCGCCCTTGAGCGACGTGCCGGAGGCGAACACCGGGGACTTGCCCGTGCGGAACGATTCCGTGTCCATCTGGTCGGTGTGGAAATTGTAGTTCACGCGTTCGCCCACCCAGATTTGGCCGGCGCGGTTGATCCGCACATTGCCTTGCGCGATGGCCACGCCGGATTTCTCGTTCAGGCTTACGCTATCCGCCGTGAGCGTGGCCGTGCCGTAACGGACATAAACGCCGTTCGTGCCGGTGGCCGTGCCGGTTTTGAGGTCGTAGTTGAACTCGTTTTGCGGCGCGAGCGACTCAATCACCCACGCGAGGTCTTGGGCGCGGGTGGAAATAGCGGCGATGAGAAAAACGAAAGCGACAGCGAGCGAGCGTAGGGTTGTCATTGCGGCGCGGAGCTAAACAGATTGGCGCGATTGTGCCAAGCGTGTTTTGGGTAAAAGCCCCCGCGCAGCGAAATAATTCCAACGAACGAAGCGGCTCTGCCTAACGTAGAAAGCTGAGTCACCGCCGACTCGCGCCTTGAACCACGATAGCGGAACGAACCGCGCCAACGGCGGTTGGCGGCGACTGGTTAGCCGGCAGGGCAATCACAAGCTCATTTTGGCGGCAGGGCGATTGAACGGCGGGAAAAAATCGAACCCACAATCCCGACAAACACCATAATGCCTCCCAGCATGCCATTGTCTGCTTCGACTCCTCAAATAACCGCAGCAGAAAACTGAAAACCGTCGGAGCCAGCACCACCAACGCTCCGACAATAATCAGGGTGAGGCAAACGCCAATGGGCATCTTGTGGCCTCGTGCGGCGGCTAAAGCCAAACCGACGATGATGATAATTGCAAGGGCAAGACATATTATTTTTGGACTCATATTGTTTTTGTGGCACAGACGTTTGGGCGCAAAGTGAGAAATATCATGTGCGGCATGGAGAGGTTGTATTTCAGGCTTTCGTGAGTGTCAACAAGGGTTAATACCTTTTCTCCCCATGAATATTGAACCGACCAAAACCGCCGTGCTGTTGGGCAAGTTGATTCCCAATCCCAACGCCAAATTGTGTGAGCAGTTTCATGCGGTGCAAATATAATTTCCCCTCGGGAAGTATCGGTTTGGCTTGAGGAACTTGCTTATTACTTGAACCAAGTTGATGTGGAAGCGAAAAAACTTCATTCATTTGCGAGTAAACTTCATTCGTGGACGAAATAATTACAGGCTTGAGCCGGGGAAAGAGACGAGCTTTGGGTGGATTTGCATGCATAACGACCTGATTAGCGCATTGACCGAGTGAATAAAACTCCGGTTGACCGGGGTGGTTGAGGTTGCTCCTCCCGGCGGTGTTACCGGGGTTTCCCGGTATTGCTGCGACCTCGCTCACTGCTATGATGACTCCCGGTAATTCGCGGTGGCCAGCGCCCTCGATATGTTGAATCGAGATTCTGGCCAGTAGTTATATGTTGAACCTGATTAAAAAATTCGTCGTCACCGGCGCGCTTGGCGCGTTGGTTCTCACTTCTTTCGTGTCTCCGCTCAAGGCACAGACTGTGCCGACGGGCAGTGTGCTGATTCTCTACGATGGAGCCGGTGCTTACGGCTGGATTGGCGGGATGCACGCGCGGCACTTGGCGAATTTGCTCGGCCACTTTGACCTGCCTTACGTCATCGCGCCCGTCGAGAACTACACCGCCGGCGCGATGAACACGGCCAAGGCGACGTTCTACTTTGGCACGGTCTACGACAATCCGCTGCCCGCCGCTTTCCAAGCCGACGTGACGACGACGACGAACACGCTCTGCTGGTTCCGCTACAATCTTTGGCAAGTGGCCAACACGAACTTCACGGCGAAGTTTGGCTTCCAGTTCAATTGGCTCGACTGGTCCGGCTACAGCAACATTGTCTACAAAGGCGAATCCCTTTCCAAAAACCAGCTCGATCCCGAACTCGGTTACGTCACGATTCTCAACACCAATCTCGCCAGCGTCCCCGCCACCGCCGTGATGACGGACACTAACGGTGCGGTCACCGCGAGCATTCCTTATGTCACGCACGCGGGAAATTTCTGGTATGTGGCCGACCTCCCGTTTGAATACATGAGCGAAGAAGATCGTTATCTCGCGTTCGCGGATTTGCTGCATGACATTCTCGGTATCAACCACGCTGAGAGCCATCGCGCGCTCATCCGCCTCGAAGACGTCGCGCCCACAATGTATACGCCCGCCGTGTTGCAGCAGACGGCGCGACTCCTCCAGTCCAACAGTGTGCCGTTCGCTATCGCGCTCGTGCCGTTCTACAACGACCCGCTCGGCACTTACAGCAGCGGCGTGGCCACCAGCCATCACATCAACGACCTCACGGACACGAACTCGATGGCGTTCAATGCGGCCATCCGTTATTCCATGGCGCGCGGCGGGCAGTTGGTCATTCACGGTTACAGCCATCAATATAGCAATCTGGCGAATCCGTATGACGGCTGCACGGGCGATGATTTTGAATTCTGGCGCGAGACGTTCAACACCGCGACGACGAACGATTTGTTCGATCTCGATCTCTACTCGCCCATCCCGGAAGACTCCGCCGCTTACGCGCTGGATCGCATTAACACCGCCAAGGGCGAACTCGCCTCCGCTGGTTTCTCCGCCGTCGGCTGGGAATCGCCGCACTACGCGTCGTCCGCCACAGATTACCAAGTGTTCGCCACGAACTTCCCGCTCGTGATGCACCGCGTGCTTTACTTCGACGACCTCGGCCACATCAGCGGCCAGATGTTTCCCTACGTCATCAACAAAGATATTTACGGCCAACGCATCGTGCCGGAGAACCTTGGCAACATCGAACCCGACCCGTGGCAGAATTATCCTGCGCGTTCCGCCGCCGTCATCGTGCGCTCCGCCAAGAAAAACCTCGTCGTCCGCGACGGTTTTGCGAGTGCGTATTTTCATCCGTTCTTTGATTTGACCAACCTCACTGCGATGGTCACCGGCATCAAAGCACTCGGCTACACTTACGTCCAAGTTTCCGGCAGCGAAGCGCCGTCGCTCACCACGCAACCCGCGAATCGCACGAGCAACGCTGGCACCACCACCTCGTTCACCAGTGCCGCCGTCGGCACTGCGCCGCTCGCGTATCAATGGCGTCTCGCCGGAGTTGCGCTCGCGGGCAAGACCAACGCCACGCTCTCCCTCGGCAATATCCAAGCTGCGAACGCGGGCATCTATGATGTGGTTGTTTCCAATCCTTACGGCAGCGTGACCAGCTACGGCGCAAACCTCACCGTCAACGCCGGCCCGGTCGTCATTGCCGGTCAGCCCACGAGCCGCACGAACAACGCTGGCACCACCGCTTCGTTCAGCGTCACCGTCAACGGCTCCGCGCCGTTCAGCTACTTCTGGTATCTCAACGGCACGAACCTCGCCAACGCGCTCAACAGCACGGCGAACAGTTCCACACTCTCCCTCGGCAACGTGCAGCAACTCTACGCGGGCAGTTATCAAGTTATCGTCACCAACGCGCTCGGCTCCGTGACCAGCAGCGTGGCGAACCTCACAATCGTGGACACCGCGCCCAGCATCACCTCGCAGCCGCAGAGCCGCACGAACAACGCGGGCAACACCGCCTCGTTCAGCGTGAGTGTCACCGGCACTACGCCGCGCACGTTCCAATGGTTCTTCAACGGCACTGCCATCGGCAGCGCAACGAATCAAAATTTATCCGTCGCCAACGTGCAACCGGCCAACGCGGGCAATTACTCCGTCGCCATCTCGAACGCGTTCGGCGGCGTGGTCAGCGCGAACGCTCTGCTCACCGTCGTAGTCATCGCGCCCGGCATCACTTCGCAACCCGTCAGCCGCACGAACGCCGTCGGCACGACCGCTACGTTCAACGTCAGCTTGAGCGGCAGTCAGCCGCGCACGTTCCAATGGCGCTTGAACGGCGTGAACCTTGTTGGCGGCACGAACCAGACGCTCACCTTGTCCAACGTGCAACTCACACAGGCCGGGAATTATTCCATCGTCGTCTCCAACTCCGCCGGTTCCGTCACCAGCGCGAACGCCGCGCTCGTTGTCGGCACGGCTCCCGTCGTCACTAGTTCACCAGCGAACCGCAAG
>JBJOPC010000070.1:0-4973 GCA_046050965.1 Verrucomicrobiota bacterium
CGCAATGCACGGAGAACTCCGTCAGGGCGCGGGAGAAGCACTGGTCGGACGAATCTGCACGGATTCGCGCGCGGCGCAGGCGGGTGATTTATTTTTTGCGCTCAAGGGTGACAAGTTTGACGCGCATGATTTTTTGGACGAGGTCGCGGGCAAAGGCGTGGCGGCTTGTGTGGTTGCGCGTGGGAAAAAGTTTCCCGTCGGCACAGTGATTGAAGTGGACAACCCACGCGCAGCGCTGGGGCGACTGGCGGCGGCGTATCGCGGACAGTTTAGTTTGCCGGTGATTGCAGTCGGCGGCTCGAACGGTAAAACGACGACGAAGGAATTATTGGCGGCGGTGTTGCGCCAGAAGTTTTCCACGCTGGCGAGCGAGGCGAGTTTCAACAACGACATCGGCGTGCCGTTGACGTTGTTGCAACTCACCGCGTCGCATCAAGCGGCGGTAGTCGAGGTCGGCACGAATCATCCGGGCGAACTCGCGCCGTTGGTGACGATGACGCAGCCAAAGTTCGGCGTCATCACGAGCGTGGGGCGCGAGCATCTGGAGTTTTTCGGTGACGTCGCGGGCGTGGCGCAGGAGGAAGGCGCGCTCGCGGAGTTGCTGCCGGTGACGGGAAAACTTTTTATCAACGGTGACAGCGAATGGGCAGTGTCCATCGCGAAACGCGCGACGGCCAAGGTGGCGCGCGTGGGTTTGGGTGAGGGCAATTGCTGGCGCGCGACGGCGGTGCGTTTTGAAAAACGCGGGATGAGTTTTGCCGTGACCGCGCCGAAGCCGGAGTTCAGCGGCGAGTATGTGATTAATTTATTGGGACGGCATCAGGTAGTAAATGCGTTGTTCGCCATCGCGGTCGGTGCGGAATTGAGTTTGATGCGCGAGGAAATTTTGCGCGGCCTCGCGAGTTGCCAACCGCCAAAGATGCGGTTGCAAATTTGGGAAGCGGGCGGTGTGACGGTGCTGGACGATTGCTACAACGCGAACGCGGATTCGATGCGCGCGGCGTTGGAAGTGTTGAGCGAACTGCCGTGCAAGGGGCGTCGCCTCGCGGTGCTGGGCGACATGGCGGAACTCGGCGCGCACCGCGACGCGGCGCACGCGGAAGTCGGCGCGTTGGCGGCGAAGCTCGGCGTGGGGCAATTGCTGGCGGTGGGAAAAAACGCGGGGTTGGTTGCGCAAGCGGCGCGTGCGGCGGGGCTGAATCGGGTGATGGAGTTTGCGGACGCAGCGGCAGCGGCGGACGGATTGCAAAAGCTCGTGAAGGCGGGCGATGTGGTTTTGTTGAAGGCGTCGCGGGCAGTGCGGCTGGAACGCGCGGCGGAATTTTTGAAAGCGAACGTGAGCGGGAAGTGAAGTTTTGGAGTGCGCGGGCATGACCGTGCTTTGGAACTGGGAGACATGTCTCCCAGTTCCAAAGCGGTGACGTGTCACCGCACTCCAAACTTGATGGCAGCGCGGTGACGGAATTTTTTACGGCAATGTTTTATTATTTGAGCCAATACATTTTGGATGCAACGGTCGGCACGGACTGGCAAGAGCGGCTGGGGCCGCTGCGCGTGTTGCGTTACATCACGTTCCGCAGCGGTGGCGCGGCGGTGACGGCGTTGCTGTTGAGCTGGGCGCTCGCGCCGCGCGTGATGGCGTGGCTGAAACAGATTAAATTCGGCCAGGAATATTCGGACAAAGCCGAGGCCGCAGGCGTTGCCCACGCGGCGCAAAAACGTGGCACACCAACGATGGGCGGGCTGCTGATTATTTTGTCGCTCACGTTGACGACGCTGCTGTGGGCGCAGTGGAACACACTCGTGGGCGTGACGGTGCTGGCGACGGTGGTGCTGTGCTGGCTGGGTTTTCACGACGACTACACGAAGATCACGCAGGGCAACGCGCGCGGCGCGACTTCGCGCGTGAAGCTCGTGGTGCAAGTTTTGTTGGCACTCGGCATCGGGATTTATTTGTGGCAACTGCCGGTGACGAGTCAACTGCGGTTCCCGGAAACGCACACGGTCTACAAAACGGATTTGGTGACGACGCTAATGTTGCCGTTCTACAAATATCCGATTCACTGCGGCGTGGGTGCGGGGCTGTTGCTGATTATCGCGGCGATTGTGGGCAGCTCGAACGCGGTAAATTTAACGGACGGTCTCGACGGGTTGGCGATTGGTTGCACGGTCATCGTGTCGTTTGCGTTTCTGGTGCTGACGTATCTCGCGGGCAACGTGAAGACGGCGGGCTATCTGCACATCCCGTATGTGCCGGGCGCGGGCGAACTCACGGTATTTTGCGCGGCGCTCATCGGCGCGGGCTTGGGATTTCTCTGGTATAACTGTCATCCGGCGCAAGTGTTCATGGGCGACACCGGCTCGCTCGCCATCGGCGGCGCGCTTGGCGTGGTGGCCGTGCTGATTCATCAACCGTTCGTGTTGCTCATTGCGGGCGGCGTGTTCGTGCTGGAGGCGTTGTCGGTGATGTTGCAAACGGGCTGGTTCAAGTTCACCCGCAAACGCACCGGCACGGGGCAAAGAATTTTTTTGATGGCACCGTTGCATCATCATTTCCAGAAAAAAAACTGGCACGAGAATCAAGTGGTGGTGCGCTTCTATATCCTGTGCGTGCTGTTCGCTGTGATGGCGCTCTGCACGGTGAAATTGCGCTGACAAAAAACGACGACGATGAAGCTGAAATCTAAAATGACCAACGCACGGAAAAACATTGCGAACAAAGGCGATTTTGCTGCTTGCGCGGGCGACGTTTCGTTGTTAGAAACTCTGCCGGTGATAGCCAGTCGCGCGTTTGGTAACGCGTTTTTAATTTCCCGCTTCGGTCCGTTTCGAGAACACCCGCAACGATCCGCGCAGCAGCGCTTGGAAATTTCTTGGCACACCGAGATACAATTTGCCCCAAAGTTTTCCCCCTCGAAGACCAACGGGCCGACCTTAAACCGACACAAAAAATAAATCGAAAGAGAGAACCAAAATGAACCCGACCAATCCGTTTGAATCCCAAACCTCCGCGCAGGAGCAATTGAAAAAATCCCGCGCTCGGCTCCAACTCGCCGTCATCGGCGGCTTCGGCGTCTGCCTCGTCGTTGCCTCGCTCATGCTCTTGCAAGGCTGCAAGCGCGAAGAGCCGGTCGTCGAACCCACGCCGGTGGACACCAACGCCGTCGCGGTCTTGGACACGAACCTGCCCTCGCTCGATGCGCACACCAACATCACGCTGCCGCCCATCAATTTCCCGGCGGCCTCGTCCAACTCGCCCGTCATCAACACGGCGGTGACGCCGACGGTCACGGACGCGCCCGTCGTCACCGGCGGCAGCGAATACGCCGTCGCCAAAGGTGATTCGTTCTACACCATTGCCAAGAAGCACGGCGTCTCCACGAAGGCGATTGCGGATGCGAACCCCGGCGTGGATTCCAAGAAACTCAAAGTCGGCCAGAAGCTGAACGTCCCCACCGCCACTGCGTCGGTGAAGTCCGCCGAAGTTTCCGCCCCGCACGCGACCAGCGAAGGCAGCTACAAAGTGAAGTCCGGCGACACGTTGATGAAAATCGCGAAGGCGCACGGCACGACTTACAAAGCGCTCAAAGCTGCGAACGGCCTGACCACCGACCGCATCAAGGTTGGCCAGAAGTTGACCATCCCCGGCAAGGCTGTCGCCGCGCCCGCTGAACCCGTTGTGGAAACTGCGCCGGCCGTTGCCGCGCCCGTCGTGACGTTGCCGCCCGTTGTCATGCCGACGCCTGCGAAGTAAAAAACCGACAACCAAATTACATCTCAACTCCGGGCGCTGGTTCCCTCCAGCCAGCGCCCGGGATAGCCGACAGGTCCAATGAAATTGGCCGTCAACACACTGGTAATCACCGTGGCTATCCTCCTCTCGATGGGGGTCGTCATGCTTTATTCGTCAAGCGTGACGGAGGTCGGCAACAAACTGCTCATCCGGCAGGGAATCTGGTGTGGTCTGGGGTTGCTTGCGTTCTTCACGCTGGCGTCGCTCGATTATCAACTGCTGAAAAAATACGCGTTGCCGCTCACCGGGTTCGCCGTGCTGTTACTGCTCGCGGTTTTCCTTCCGCATATCGGCCACGCCAGTCATGGCGCGCACCGCTGGATTGGCGTCGGCAGTTTTACGTTTCAATCTTCGGAAGTCGCCAAGCTCGTGCTGCTCGTGCTCGTCGCGTGGTATGCGGAAAAAAAACAGCGCAAGCTGCACACGATTAAATACGGCATCGTTTATCCCGCGTTGCTCGTCGGGCCGGTGCTCGCGCTGATTTTCTTTGAGCCAGATCGCGGCACGACCATTCTGCTCGCGGTCGTCGTGGGGTCTATGCTGTTGATTGCCGGGCTGCGCTGGCTGTTTGCGCTGCCGGTCGGTGTGTTGCTGCTGTGCGCGCTGATTTATTCGTTAAGCCACGATCATATGAGGTCGGGGCGGATTTATTCATGGCAACACGTTGAAGAAACACGACTGGACAAAGGAATGCAGGCTTACCAAGCGTGGCTCGCGCTCGGTTCCGGCGGCGTCACTGGCGTCGGCCTCGGCGACGGACGCCAAACCGTCGGCGGCTGGGTTCCCGAGCAGCACACTGATTTCATTCTCGCCACTGTCGGTGAACAATGGGGACTCGTCGCCACGCTCGGCGTCGTCGCCGCGTTCATCGTCATCCTCTGGTGCGGCCTCGTCATCGCCGTCAACGCGCGCGACACCTTCGGCACGTTGCTCGCCGCCGGACTCACGTTGCTGATTTGTTTTCAAGCCTTCGTGAATATCGGCGTCGTCATCAGTTTTCTGCCGAACAAAGGTTTGCCGCTGCCGTTCATCAGCTACGGCGGCTCGAATCTGCTCATGATGCTCGCGTTCGTCGGCGTGCTGTGCAGCATCGCCAAGCAAGGCGAGGTCATGATTCCCTCGTCAGTCATTGAGCCGGAGCCGGTCAAAACTTCCCGCGTTGCCAACCCCTTCGCCCCTG
>JBJOPC010000071.1:0-10903 GCA_046050965.1 Verrucomicrobiota bacterium
GCTTCATCCAACGTGCGGAACGAGAGCAAGCCTACGCCAGTTTTGACGTGCTGGCTGAAGCCGGTTTCCTGCACCAGCGCGGGGCGTCCGCTGGCGAGGTAGCGCACCGTGCGGTCGCTGAACCAGCCGGAGTTGGTATTAACGTAAATTCCCTGTGCCGGAGAAAATTCAGCGGCGGAATTCTGGACGTAACTGCGGAACGAATCGCAGTCGTGCGCGACGGTGTGCGGCTCAATGACGTGCCAGCCGTGGGCGAGCAACGCGTCCAAATCCTTTTTATCCGCGGGATGAATCTGGAGCGCGACTTCGCAGATTTGCCTTATGCGCTGCGGGAGCGCGAAGAATTTGCGGAACTCGTGGCACTTGAGGCCATAGGTTTTTTCCTCATGCGTGATCGGGCCGAACGCGCCGCGCCAACTGGCGATGGTGGTGAAGCGGTCGAACGTTTGCGGCGCGCAGACCGGCCAGTCGGCGAGGACAACGGGCGCGCGGGTGTGACGCCAGCGGATGCCGCCGGTGGGAATGGGGCACGAGGTAAATTCGAATTTCGAATTTCGAATTTCGAATTTCTCCACGCCGATGTTTTCGCCGATGGTGAAATGGAAATCGTGGTCGGCGAGCCGCAGGTTCGCGCCTTGGGCGTGCCAGAACTGCGTGAAGCCGGGGTCGTCGTCGTAGTAAAGTTTGCAGCGGGCGGCGGCGAACATTTCCGGCTGCGTAAGGTGTCCGCTCAAGTTGAAGATCAGCGCGGCGTTCTGCACGCGCTTGACCAAGTCTGCGAGCGGCGGGCCGACGAGGACTTCGTTGCCCGCAAGCAGCGCGGAGTTTTGGGTGAGGCCAAACTGCGCGGTGACGGTTTGAAAAAAGTTGATGGAAGCGGCGTGAACGCCGCGCTCCGTGGTCGCGGGCAACTGCTCGATGAACCAAACTTTGCAGCCGAGCCGCTCGAAGCCGCGCGCCCAGCTCATGCGCGACCACGCGTTGCCGCCGTTGCCGGGCTTGGTGGCGAGCGCGCCGCTGACGATGACGAGCGGAGGTTTCACGTCACGGCTTCAAGTGCGACTCGACGGCGGCGCAGAGTTGTTGCAGGCAGGCCTCGATGGAATCGCGGTCGGTGTGGAGTTCGAGTTCGGGAGTTTGCGGCGGCTCGTAGGGTGAACTGATGCCGGTGAATTCAGGAATCTGGTTCGCACGCGCCTTTTTATAGAGCCCTTTCACGTCGCGCGTCTCGCAGGTGGCGAGCGGGGCGTTGACAAAAACTTCGATGAATTTACCAGATGGCATCGCGGCGCGGATGTCGTCGCGCTCCTTGCGGAACGGCGAGATGAAGGCAGCGAGCACGATGAAGCCGGCGTCGGCGAGCACGCGGGCGACTTCGCCGGCGCGGCGGACATTCTCGTGGCGATCCTTCGCCGAGAAGCCGAGATCGCGGCACAGCCCGGTGCGGAGAATGTCGCCATCGAGCAGATAGACGAGTTTGTTTTGCGCGAAGAGTTCGTGTTCGAGCGCAGTGGAGAGCGTGGTCTTGCCGGAGCCGCTCAAGCCGGTGAACCAGACGATGAGGCCACCGTGGCCGTGGCGGGCGGCGCGTTCAGCGGCGGTGATGGGCGCGGTTTTCATGCGGGTTGAAATTCAAAACTCTGGAGGCGAAACGAAAGGCGGCGGATGTCGCGGGAAGTTTTATCCAGTTCGCTTGGTGAGAAAACGGGCGTGCCGATGAGTTCTACTTCGACGGCCTCGTGTGCGGCGAGTGGACAGGGAATTTCCCAGACGGAATCCTGTTGGCCGGGAAAACTGTGACAGAATTCGCGCGCGCTGAGTTTCAAAACAATGTCCGTCGGCGCAGTCGTGTGGCGCGGCGTGGCGATGGCGAGCCGCAGCCCGCGCACTGGCGTTGTCACGCGCACGGGAAAACGCAGCGCGTCGCTCACCCAAGTATCGCGCCAGCAGACTTTGGCAGGACCGAGTCGCTGCACCGGGCCGATGAGTTTGAGCGAGTCGGCGAAACGCGCGCCGGGCGTGGCAAAATTGAACGTGGCGTCGTCGAAGCGCGGGTAAAAACCTTGGTCAAAAAACCAGTGGTAGCGCGCTTCCACGGCGGCGGCGGCGGCGAGCGTGAAAAAAGTGGCGAAGGGTTCATGGCGTGTTTCGTTCACGACGGGCAGCGTGAAATCAGTGGGCAAGCCAACGCTCGCAAACGCGGCGCGCAAATCTTCGGTGAGATTTTCTTGGCGCAACACGCGAAGATTTTTTGGCAACGCACCATCGAGTTGGTAATAGCTTTCAATGGGGCGCACGCCGTCGCCGTGGTCAAAACTTTCCTGCGCGAATTTTTCAAAGTCGCCGCTCATGGCGAGCGTTTGGTTGTGGCCGCGGTCTACGGCGTTGCCGTTTTGCAGGTAGCAGAAACGGGAGACTTCGAGCGCGTAGGGATTGCGGATGACCGCAAGGATGAGGCGGAATTGCTCCATGGCAAAACCGCGCTTCGCCAAAATTTCTCGTGCTTCGGGCAGCGATTCGTGGCGGTCGCCGGTTATTTCCACCACGCCTTGCGCGGCGAGCAACGGACTGTGTTCGTGCGGGTGCGTGTAAAAAACCGGCTTGGGCAACGCCGCAAGCAGCAGGTCGGTCATCGCCATGCCCCCGGTCTTGGGGACGTGGATGAAAAGGATGTCGCGGTTGAAAATCATTTGCGCGTTTTGCCTTGGCCGAGCAACGCTCGCTTCGTCGCTTCGAGATACGCGCGCCCGAATTTTTCATCCGGCTCCAGATGCGTGCCCTCGGCCCATTCGTTCCACGCGTTGAGAAAAACCACGCGCTCGCCGGCGGGAAATTTTTTCGCGCGCGCGATGGCCGAGCGCAACCACTGCTCGTAGGCGACCGGCGTGGAGTTGTGCATCACCACCGCCTCGTCGCCGCGCCGCGCGGAATTGTCCCACGCGGGGCAGACGGTTTCGTAGCGGAGATAATTCACCGGGGCGGGGTTCGCCAGCACCCGCCACGCTTTTTGATAATCGAACACGCGCAATTTTTCCTTGCCGGGAATTTTTATTTCCGCGCCGGAGTTGAACAGCGTCGTGAACTGCGGCGCGAACAAAATTTTCGCGTCGAAGCCCACTTGCGTCGCGTCCCAGCCCGCGTCCCAGCCGGTCTCGACGCTCATCAGATAAATTCCCGGCAGCCCCGCCGCCGCGACTTCGCGCCGCCACGTCGCGATGGTGCGCGCCGGATCGGGCAGCTCACGGCCCTGATACACGACGAAGACCGGCTTGCCCGCGATGCGGATCGCGCGCTTGTCCGCGAGCACCGGCAGCAGCCAGCGGATGTGGCTCACGTCGTCTTCCGGCGAATACATTTGCGGCTGCAAAATATTCTGCGCCTGTCCGTCCCAGCGGCGCGACCACGGCTCGTTCGCCCAGCACAAGCAAAACGGAAAATCCGGCTGCCCGCTCGCGAGGATTTCATTCACCGGTTTTTCCAACAGCCGTTTGCCGCCGAACCAATAATGGTAGTAGCAAAATCCGTGGACGCCGTGGGCCCGCGCGAGTTCCGCCTGCGCCGCGCGCGCGCTGGCGTCGCGCAAATCGTAGTAGCCCAGTTCGCCCGGCACCTGCGGCTGATGATGGCCGGCGAACGCAGGCTTGGCGCGGCGCACGTTCGTCCACTCGGTGAAACCTTTGCCCCACCACGCATCATTTTCAGGAATCGGATGGAACTGCGGCAGATGAAAAGCAATAAGCTTCACTACATCGTCGGCGGGCGTGAGGGAAATTTTCTTCGCGCCGCGCAAATCGAAAATCACCCCGGCGGATTCACTGCGAAACATTTCTTGGCCATTGTTCGCCAGATGCGCGGCGAAATCTTTGTAGTGTTCCAGCCACCAGAACGCCGTTGCGGGCAGCGCGAAAAATTCCGCGCCGCGCTTCCGCAATTTTTCCAGTTGCGCGATGGCCGCCGCGCAATCCGCAGGATGATGCCCGGCATAAACGCCGTCCTTCGTCTGCGGAAAATGCAGCCCGGTGCGCGCGGGAATCCGCAGCAGTTCATCGTCACCGCGGCTGGCAACCACCACTTTCCCGCCGGGCGGCATGGCGTTTTCAAGCATGTCCACAAATGCCGTGACGAGCCGTGAGTAAGCGAGATGCGGCAGTTTGCCCGGCTTGATTTCGCCCGCGTCTTGCGTGAGCAAGGTGCGTTTCGCCGGTTTGCCCAGCACTTGCGCCACGACTTGCGCAAGGCTCATGCGTGCCGTTTCGCGTCCGTGCAAACCGACGATGTGTTCGCGTCCGGCCTGCGCCATGCGCGTCCACAGTTCGTCGTCTTCGAGCAACTGCGTGATGCGCTGCGCAAACAGTTCCGCATCGTTCGCGACAAAAATTTCCCGCCCATCCTGCAAACCAAAACCCTCCGCGCCGATGCTCGTCGAAACCGTCGGCGTGCCGAGCATGAGCGCCTGCAATGCTTTTCGCTTCGTGCCGGCGCCAAACAAAAGCGGAATCACCGTCGCGCGCGCGTGGCAAATATACGGCTCCACCGTGGGCGTCCAGCCGACCATCCGCACGTTCGGCAGATTTTTTCCGAACGCGCGCACCGTGTCGTCGAGTCCGTCGCCGATGATGTGAACGGGATGCCGCGCGAGCAATGCCGGTTTCACGCGCGGCAAAATTTCTTTGCACAAAAATTCCACCGCGCCCACGTTCGGCACATGGCGGAAACAGCCGACGAACACGAGTCCGCGCCGCTCGCTCAAAGGCACAGGCGACACCGGCAAATCCTCGTTGTCCGGCACGGGATGCGCGAGCGCGGCGTCGGCACAGAGGTCGTTGATGAGATTGGATTCCTTCGGCGAGACCGTCAGCACCGCGTCCGCCGCCGCGTAGGTGTTCAACTCGCGCATCATTTCCGAGGCGTAATTCGCGTCGAGCAATTTGCCGTCGCCGCCCAGAAAAGTTCCGCGCGCGAGCCGCAAAAAATGCAGATCAATCGAATCCACCACGACGCGCGTGCGCGGCGACAACGTCCGCAGCGCCGAGACAAACGGCTCCGCGACGTGCCACAGCCCGAACACCGCGAGATCAAAATCACCGCCGGCGATCAGCTCCTTCATCCAGCGCCCCGCGCCCACGAAGACCGCGATGCCGCGCCGTTCCAAGATTTGCGCGTAACGCGGCGCGAATTTTTCGTGCTGCGCAACGAACGTGACCGCCCAGCCGGCCTCCTGCAAAAAGACCAGCGTGTCGAACACGCGCCGCGAGCCGCTGTCGCGGTCGCACTCCGGCATCAGCGCGCAGACGAGCACGCGGCGTTGCGCCGGGTCGCGCACGGACAGCGCGAGCCGCGCGGCAAAATCTTCGCGGTGCGGACGTGGCGATTGTTTCGTCAATTCCATGCGCCAACGTGCCAGAAATTTTCCGTGGTTCACGACTTGGTAGCGTTTCATCCCCTTCGTCGTGTCCAGTCCCGCTGTGCCGCCCTCGCGATGCACCACTGCGCTTTCCGGCTGGACATAAACTTTGCGTCCGGCGGCGCGCGTGCGGAAACAGTAGTCCGTGTCCTCGTAATAACCGGGGCGAAACTCCGTGTCGAAACCGCCGAGCTTCTGAAAAAATTCGCGCGGCGTGGCGAACAGCGCGCCGGAGCAGTAATCCACCTCGCGCAGAAAATTGAACAATGGCGCGGTCAAATCCGTTTCCGTGCGGCCATAATTCATCGCCGAGCCGTCGCGGAAAACCACGCCGCCCGCCTCCTGAAACGTGCCGTCGGGGAAAATCAATTTGCCGCCGACCACGCCTGCGTCGGCGCGTTCGCGGAAGACGCGCAGCAACGGTTCGAGCCAGCCGGGCAGCAACGCGAGATCGTTGTTGAGGAAAACCAGAATGTCGCCGGTGGCCTGCGCCGCGCCGAAATTGCAGGTGTCCACGAAGCCGAGGTTTTTTTTGTTGCGGACATATTTCACGCGCGCATCGCGCCGCGCCCAGCGTTTGAGCATCGCCGCCGTGCCGTCCGTCGCGCAATCGTCTACCACGATGACCTCAACGTCGAGGCTGCGCGGCAAGGTTTCGAGCAGCGAACGCACGCAGGCATCGGTCATCGCCGCGCCGTTGTAGCAAGGCATGACGATGGACACGCTGGTCTGCTTTGCGCTGGAAAAATCCGGCTGCCACTCGACCGCGAGCGTTTTCTTTTTCGCATCCACCCGCACGACCGCCGCGCTCGCCACGCGCCGCGCCTCGGCCAAATGCGCCGGTTGATTCACGGCCACCACGACGAGATCGGCGGTGCGATCCAGATATGGCAAAGAATTTTTCTCCGCTGTCGGTTGAAAAATGGTGAGCTGCGGAAAACTTTTTTTCAGGTCGCTGCCGGTCTGCCAGTCGAGGATTACCGGGTCGCGTTCGCGGCGAGCCTGAAATTCTGCGATTACTTCGGCGAACTGCGCCGTGAGATTTCTCGCGCCTGCCTTTGGCTTTTGCGCGAGCGACCAGATGGCGGCGGTGTCATTCGCCCGCACGATGAGGCGATAGCGTTCCTCCAGATGGCGACGGAAACCGGCGTAGTGATTCAGCCACCAAAAGGACGGCTGTGGCAGCACGAAAAATTGAGCGCCCGCTGCACGCCACGCCTCTAGCTGCGCGATGGCCGCAAGATCGCCGCCGGGATGGAAGCCGAGATATTCGCCGCTGCGGGCACGCGGAAAATGCCACGAGGTTTGGCAGGACTGTGCGAGCAGCGCGGCGTCGCCCTTAGTGACGATGAGGGCGGTGGATTTGCGCGGGATATTTTTGGCGACGAGTGCGTGGACACGTTTGAGCAGCGCGCGATACGCAAGGACTTCGGGTGGGGTAGTTTCCTTGGCTTGTTGTGCGACGAGGGGGCGCGGAGTTTGGCGAGGCGGGTTTGCTCGTGGACGAGTGCGCGTTCTTGCTTGGAAATCGCGGCGGCCAACTCGCGGGTAGTCGCGGGCGACGCGGCGCGGCGGCTACGGGGCAGATTGGCCCTAATTTTTTTGCCCGGTGTTTTTTTTAATCGTGGCTTGGCGCGCATTTGATGGGGTAAATACAAACAGTTTTATTGCGTCGCCTCAAGCAGCGGTTCACTTGACGTAAAAAATTGCGCCGACTTCTGGCTCGTAAAAATTCCGTTTGCCAATTTGCGCGAGGTGCGTGGCGAACTCGGCGTAGTGTTCTAGCCACCAGAGTTGCGCGGCGGGAATCAGCAAGTGCGACGCGCCGCGTGCGCGGGCGGCGTCGAGCGCGGCGATGGCTTCGGCACTGTCGGCGAAATGATGCCCGGCGAATTGGCCGTGGATGTCCGATGGAAAATGCCAGACGCGCGCGACCGGCAAGTCCAGCCAAAGCTCCTCGCCCTTGCTCGCGACCAGCAGCGTCGCACTGGGCGAGGTGCGCGCGGTGATGAAGTCGCGGACGCGGGAAATCTGCGCGAGATAATCTTTCAAGTCCGGGTCGGTGGATTCGTTGGCGGTCTGCCAGAGTTGTGCGCGCAGGGCGCGGATGGTTTGGTCACGACCATCGGCAACGGGTGGCGGCGCGATGGGCGTGGTGGCGACGTTTTTGAAACGCTGGTTTTGCTCGCGCAGCGCGGCGATTTCGCGGCGGGCAATTTCCAAATCGGCGAGCGCGGAATTGATGGCGGGCGCGGCGGTTTTGGCGGCAGAAACTTTTTTCCGCGCGGGCGAAAACTTTTTGCCAACTTCGCCGTTGGCTTCGGCACGGAGCCTTTCGTAGAGCGCGAGCAAATCGGCGGATGCCCCGGCGGCGCGCAGGTCGTCGTCGGTGAAACGGTTGTGGCGGTGCTGCGATTTGATGCCCGCGCAGACGAACGCGAGTTGCGCGGCGGAAATTTCGTGGCCGAGAAATTTCAGGATGCGGCGCAGTTCGGTTTCCGGCGCGGCGAAAAAGTTTTCGTAGTGCGTGATGAGGCGTTGCGCGGGCGCGGTGTCGGCGAGGATGCGCTCGTTGTAAATCTGCCAGAGGTTCAGGCCGAACGCGTAGGAGGCGTGGCCGCGCCGCCGCAGCGAGTGCGCGACTTCGAGCGGGTTGCGGAGGCAAACGAGGACTTTGGTGTGCGGCAGCGCGGCGAGCCAGAACGGCAGCGCGAGGCTGCTGCGCGGGTCTTTCCACGCCCAGTCGCCGCGCGAAAAGTTTTCGCGGCAAATGTTTTTTACTTCGTAGGCGAGAGTTTTCACGCGCGCGTCGGCGAGAAATTTTTTCGGCCACGCGGGCGGCAAATCCCAGCCGCCGCCGAACGCGTTGAGCAATTCGTCGTTCACGCGCTGGAGGCGGATGTGTTCGTAGTGGCCTTCGGGATTATCGGGCGTGGCGGGGACGAGGTCGCTCGTCGCGCCGAAGTCGAGGCCGCAGGCGGCGAGGAGTTGCGCGAGCATGGACGTGCCGGAGCGGTGCATCCCGGCGATGAGCGTGACGCGCGGCGCGGGCGCGGGGCGCAACGTTGGGCCGCAAAGATGTTTCAATTCCACCGGCGTGCCAGTGGCGAACGGATCGAGGTTCGGTGGGCGTCCGGCGGCGACGGCGGCGGCATTTTCGTTGGCGCGGGCTTTGAGCGCGTCGTCGAGTTCCTTGCGCGCAGGAGAATTCATGCCGGTGTCGAGGCGTTGCGTTAGTGAACCGGGATGCTTGCGATGGAAGTAACAAGTCTGCGGGATGTTCGCGAGTTTGGCGACGTGGCTAGCCCGGCGGAAAAATTCTGCGTCGCCGCTGAAACGCAGTCCGCTCGCAAAACCACCGAGGCGGCGCAGCAACTTCCGGCTGATGAGCGACGCGCCGAAGCAAATGAAGTGGCTGGTGGGATCCGCGGCATAGGCGGCACTGGCGTTGAGCGGACGAGCGACGGGTTCGTGTCGGCCATCCTCGTGGACGTGATCAAACTGCGGGCCGATAATTTCCGCGCCGCTTTTTTCCGCTTCGGCGAGTAGCAGCGCGAGCAGGTCAGGCGTCGCCCAGTCGTCGGCATCGTGAATCAAATAGCCGTCGTAGTTGGTGAGGTTGACGATGGTTTGCAACAACCGGTATGGCCCGACGTTTTCCGGCGCGGCGAGCAGCGTGGTTTGGGGAAATTTTTTTAGAATGGCCAACGGCGGCTTGGCCGAGCCGTCGTCAATGACCACGATGTTGTCCGGCGGGTGGGTTTGCGCGGTGAGCGAAGTGAGGGCTTGCTCCAGCCAGGATTCGCGTTCGTGATGGGTGACGATGGCGAGCACGGAAGATTTTTTGTGCAGCACGGGCGGCTCGCTCGGCGGAATCGAGCCGAGGAAAATACTGTTACTGCCGTAATTCGTCACCGCGAGGAGATTCGCGGCGGGCAACACATCCACGCCGTGCGGAAAATCGTAACCGAAATGCTCCTGCTCAAACACCAGCCGGTCGTTTTCCACGCGTAGAATCAGCAGGCTGTCGCGCATCTGGTTGTTCACATAGACGCGCCCATCAGCGTAGCGGCAGCAATCCACATGACTATCCTCGGTGACGAGTTCGCTGATGATGGTGTGAGTTTTTTGCGCGAGGTCGAAGGTGATGAGGCTGACTTTCGAAGCGTAGGTATCGCGCGCGGCGAATGCCGCCGTCGCCCGCGCGAACAGCACAACCATCTTCGTCGGGCTGATGAAATTCACGTCCTTGGGTCGCCAGTCGCCGTCGGTAAATTGGTAAATAATTTCGCCCGTCGCTTTCGATATAAAGAAAATTTGAAACCCTGTGGAGAAAGTCGCGCAGATCACATCGCCCGGCGGCACGAACCGCGCGCCGTGACAAAATGCCGAGTCCGGCGGCGCAATCGGAAAATCTTTTACGAACGAAAGTTCGTTGTCCGCGAGCCGATACAGCGAGACCGCGCATTTGCCGCAATCGCTCGTGACCACGAACTCGCGCCCGTCATAATCCATCAAGTCCGTCATCATCGAACGACCAGCGAACTGTGTGTCCACCGCGCTCAAGACCTTGTGCTGCCCCGACGCGACGTCGAACTCAATCAAATACAATCGCCGCCCGACCAGACTCGTCGCCAGCAAGCGGCGCGCGTCCACAAACCGCACCGCCGTCGCCGTGCTCAAGCGCGCGCGTGTGCCGATGAACAGCGGTTGGATGTTGCCGGGATTGAAGTCTTCCAGTTTGATGACCATGGCTGATTATTTTTTGGCGAGCGACTGATGCGCGGTGTCGAGGAAATGCACGAGGCGCGGTTGCGCGGCGTCGAGTTCGCCTCCGGGACGCAGCTCGCGCAAGTCAGTTTGCGATGGCAGCGGAAAACTTTCCGTGCGGAACTGCGCGCGCCAGCCTTGGTGACCGCCGTGATGCCCGGCATCGAGTTCCGCCTTGGCGTAGCGGCGCAAATATTTTTTCTGCGCGTGGGCAACGCTCAAAAACTGGTAGTGCTTCATCGGGAAAAATTGCGGGAACAACCTCATGCCGTCGAACGTCGGCTGATGCCCGCCGCTCGCGCCCAGCATTACGCCCGGCTGCCGCCGCCACGCGCGCACGCCCCACGGCGCGCGCGGCAGGAATGGATAATACCAGCGCATTGTCTGCGGATAATTTTTCGTGTCGTGATCCGGCGACTTGGCGGTGGGGATGAAGGTGAACTCTTGGAAATTCACCGCGTTGAAACCCGCAGCTTCCACGTCGGCGAACGCTTCCGCGAGCGTCATGCCCGCGACGGGCGGCAGATGAATTTCATCCGCGTCCACATGGAGCAACCAATCCGCGTCGAGCGACTGCGCCAAAGTTTCTTTGCGCGCGAGCTGGTCGCGCAGGCAGAACTCGCCGTGACGCGGCAGCGTCTCAATGCCGAGCAAGCCGCGACCGAGAAAACTTTTTGCAATCGCCACGGTGCGGTCGGTCGAGTCGTTGTCGAGCAAGTGGACTTGCAC
>JBJOPC010000072.1:0-3087 GCA_046050965.1 Verrucomicrobiota bacterium
GCACGGGGAACTTGGATGTGCAGGGCGACGGAGTGTCAGCGATGTGGTTCGGTAATGGATTTTTCCGCTCGCTCGGTTCTTCGAGCGCCACGGTTTTTCATGCGGACATGATTGAGGGCGACGCGAAGTTCAGTTGGAAGAGCGGTTATCTGTCCGCGTCTGGCGGTGCGATTTGCTACGGCGACGACGATTCGACGGGCAGCAACCGTCGCGAGGTCTATTACTATTCGGCGGAGGCTCACCAGCAACTTGCGCGACACCTTTATGCCGCAGGGCGGTTCAGTGGGGTGACGGCCAATCAGGGTTTTCCCTTGGTAGGCAACGGCAGTTTTGGTGATTACTTTTATGGTGATCTCACGCGGGACTTGTGGCGCTTGAGCCTTGGGCTGGGCTGGCAGTGGAGTGAAAACTTTGTGACTAAAGTTGAATATACGATGGAGCGCGGTCGCACGGTGACAGATATGCGTCGTCGGGATGACATGGTTGCAGTCGAGGCTGCAGTGAAGTTTTAAACATGAAAAATTGGCTGATAATCTTATTGCTAGGCGCGAGCGTTGCAACCGCTGTCCACGGTGGTTCAATCATTGGCACGGTTGAGGCCGAGGGGAAAACGGACGCCGCTGCTACGGTAAAAGCGGCGGGCGGGGCGTACGATAAAGGTGACGAGCGGAAACTTAACTACGCGCCGCGCGTGAATTATTCGGAGTTGAGGGACTTCGTGGTTTACATCGAAGGCGGGATTACCAACAAGTTCGATGCGCCTTTCAAGCCGGTGATGATTGAGACGCGGCACGTCACGCAGCAGGGCGCGCTGTTTTCGCCGCATGTTTTGCCTGTGCTCGTGGGAACAAAAGTGGAATGGCCGAACAATGACACGGTCTATCACAACGTTTTTTCGATGTCAGAGGCGGCGACGTTCGACCTTGGCCTTTACAAGCATGGTGACAAGCCGCAGTCGGTCACCTTCGACAAGCCAGGGCGCGTGGATGTCTTCTGCTCCATTCACGCAAACATGAACTGCATTATCCTCGCGCTGGATAATCCCTATTTCGCGCCCACCGACGGGCGCAATCATTACCTCATTGCGAATGTTCCTGCAGGCACGTATAAGCTCAAGGCGTGGCATGAGCGCGTGCCATCGCAGGTCAAGGAAGTCACCGTGCCAGAGAAGGGCGAGGTGAGGGTGGATTTTAAACTCGGCTGGCCGTCGGCAACCGGAAACTAAAATCATGGGACGTTTCAAAACCAGAATATTGCTGAGCTTCCGCACGAAGCTCATCGTGCCCGTCGTGTTCTTGACGCTGCTGCTCACCATGGTCTCCATGTGGGTGGTGGAGAACCGCATGACGCAGTTGACGCGTAACGAGGCGCAGAAACGGTTGCAGGCTTTCGACATGTTGTTCGCTGATTTGCAGCGCTCGCGCATGGAGGATTTGAAGAAGCGCTTCCGCAACATCGCCAACGAGCCCCGCGTAAAAGCCGTCGCTGGATTGCCGCAGGAGGCTGATGTGCCGCTGAAGCCTGCAGGTGCGGTTCGCCAGCAGAAGTGGATTGAGCTGCAGCCCAAGTCTGCAAACGCCGGTAACCAGACGCTTCGCAAGTTTTTGAACGATTACCTCATCGGTGAACAGGTCGCGGATGTCCTCATTATCAAGTCCGCAGGACATCCGGCGGTGATTGTTTCAGGCAATCCGCGTTTTGATGAGAATGAATTCCAGGTTGCATGTGCCGACTACATCAGCCAAGCGATGGATGGGCAGGCCAAGGCGGGGTTGTTGCAGATTGGCGGGAGGCTTTTCGATGTTGTTTCGCAGCCGATTCAAGGCATTGCCGACGACCAGATTATCGGCTCAATCACCTTTGGCATTGAAAATACGATGGCCGATGAGTTTGAGCGTGCCACTGGCTGTCAGATGGCGCTGTTGGCCAACCGCCGGATTATCGCCTCGAATCGTGAGATGAATTCCGAGTGGCAGCAGCAAATCATGGCGGAAGCCCCTCGCTGGCCCGAGCCGGAAAAGGGCAAGCCGCAGTTCAACCCCCCGTTGCCGGCCAAGGATTTGCCACTGGGCGGGAAACATTTTTACGTCCAATATAAACAACTGCCGAATACCGACGACGCGCATCCGGTGACGTACGCAATACTTTCGTCTTACGAAGAATCTTGGCAGGCGCTCACGGCCACCAAGTGGCAGTTCGTCCTTATGAGCGCGCTCGCGATTTTTCTCGCCACGGCGGTGATCTGGTTTTTTGTCCACAAGGTGACAGAACCGTTACAGGAATTGCGCGACAGCGTGGAAGCCATCGGCAGCGGCAATTTCTCCAAGCGGGTTGAGGTGAAGACACACGATGAGTTCGGCGAATTATCCGAGGCCTTCAACCAGATGACCGAAAACCTCCAGCACTCGCGCAGCGAACTCGAGGCCACCGTCGAGCGGCTCAAGACGACGCAGGCTCATCTTGTCCAAAGCGAAAAACTTTCCGGCATCGGCGAATTTGTGGCGGGCGTCGCGCATGAATTGAACAACCCGCTCACAACGGTGATGGGTTTTTCCGAGTTGATGCAGCGTTCGGAAGTCAGCGCCGAGCACCGATCGTTTGTGGAGATGATTCACAAGAGTGCCGAGCGCTGCCAGAAAATCGTGCAGGCACTCTTGAGCTTTGCGCGTCGCCATCAGCCCGAGCGAAAACCGTTTTGCGTGAACAAGCTCATCGAGTCTTCGCTCGAGATTCTGCAATACCAACTGCGCACCAGCGGCATCGAAATCATCCTGCGCCTCGACTCAAAATTGCCGCAGGCGATGGTGGACTCACATCAGATTGAGCAGGTCATGGTCAACATCATCAATAACGCGCGTCAGGCTATCGAGGCGCATAGTCCGAAGGGTTGGATTAAAATCACCACCGAATCTGCCGGACCGAGCGTCCGCATCACCGTCCAAGACAGTGGTCCGGGAATTTCTTCGGACAATTTGTCGAAGATTTTCGATCCGTTTTTTTCCACCAAGGAGGTGGGCAAGGGAACAGGGCTTGGGTTGAGCCTTTGCTACGGAATTATTCAAGAACATGGCGGCACGATTACCCCGC
>JBJOPC010000073.1:0-2889 GCA_046050965.1 Verrucomicrobiota bacterium
CGATGCCGGTCCATTTCTTCACTTCGGGGTTTTCTGCACCGAGGTCGTTCTTTACCGCGACGAGCTTGGACTTCGCATCGGCCAAATCCACGAGCAGCTTATGCAGAAGGTTGTCCGCCGCGACTGTGGGCAGGATGTTCCGTAAATCTTCCAGAGTGTTCGTCTGCAACGCGCCGAGAAGACTGGATTCCTTGTTGTATTTTACTTCCAGATCAATGCGCTGCATGTCCAAGCGCCGCAATTGGTCCACCTCAAGCGCCGGGGAAGGCGCATCGCCTTGTGCTTCATATTCGTTGATTTGAAGCGCCGAGCGCAAATCGTTCACTTTGCCCTGCTGCTGCGTGATGAGTTTTTCCTGTTCCTCGAGTTGCTGCCGGAGCACTGCAACGCCGCCCACTGCCATCTCACTCTTCAGGGAAGCGCGGTATTCACGGTAAGTGCTGGCAATCTCGTTGGCCACGCGTGCAGCCTCGTCCTTGTTCTGGCTATAGAAACGGATTTCAATGATGTTG
This sequence comes from Verrucomicrobiota bacterium, assembly GCA_046050965.1. Lineage (GTDB taxonomy): Bacteria > Verrucomicrobiota > Verrucomicrobiia > Limisphaerales > JAFMIX01 > JAFMIX01. The sequence continues at coordinate 513 of JBJOPC010000073.1, forward strand.
GCGTTGCGTTCCGGGCGCAAATCCAGATAGCGCAGGAGTAGGCTATATGTCTCGGAAGTCCTTAACGGCTCGCCGTCGGCGTATTTTTTCCCCCAGGACTGGTTTAGGCCGGTCTTCTCGATGACCTTGGCAAGGACTGTCTGCGAAAGGATGGTCTGCCGTTCCTCTTCGATGAAATATGGGTCGTAACCGCCATTGTATTGCATCTCAAACATGCCGGTGATGTCGGACTTGTCCTTGTTGACCTTGATTTTGGCGATGCCGCAATAGGACGGCGTCAAAAAAATCGTCACGACCACCGTAGTAAAAACCACCAGAAGGAATACCGCCAAGATGACCGTCTTGCGGATGCGGATGATGCGCCAGTAATCGAGGAAGTGCAGCTTGGCTTCGGGCGGGGGAACGGTTTTGAGAGTATCCATAGTCAAAAAAAATCGGGGACAGCGTTGGGCGTCTGTCCCCGATAATGCGAAATCATCTTAATAGCTCACAGTCACGCCCCAGAAGATACGGTTGCGGTCATAACCACGACCGTCAATGTCCGAGCAGATGCCGTCGTAATTATATCCGACCTGCGAGGAGAAGTTGCGTGTGAACTGGTATTTGAAATCAATCCCGAGCAAGACCGTGTCCTCGTTGTTCTTAGTGGTGCTGGAAGAACTGCCGGTGAAAAATTCACCGTGATTGTAGCGACCTGTCAGCGTCCCCGTCAGCTTGGGTGTGATGCGGTGGCTGATGGTCGAATAGACCGAGGACGATTCTTCATCCACGGCATTCACGTCAGTCTGGTTGCGCTCATGCTTGAAACCCACCTCCACAAAGCTGCCCGCGAGATACACGTAACGCATGCTCGCCTCAATGAACGGACTGACAGTGCTCGATGTGACATTTGTGCTGCCGGAGAAGCTGGAGTAGCGAGCAGCGTTGTCCAAAGCGAAGAAATCCGCGCCGGCTTTGACCGACCCGGTCAGGTTGGAAACGAACTTATGTTCCACTCCGGCATAAACGCGGTGAGTGTGACTATCGCGCGCTTTGCCAACGGAGTTGAGAAAGTTCACCATGCCATATTCGTAGCCGAAAAGTGCATACGTCTCCGGCATGGCCTGCCACTTCAACTCCAAGTTGATGTTATGCTCCACGCGATCCAAGAGAACCGAGTAACCCGGGTCACGATAGTCCACGTAGGTGTTGCGGTAGCCCAGCACAACTTCCAAAAGACGCGTAGCCTGCGTGTGCAGGCTGACCTCCGCCTGATTGCGGACACTGTCGCCATTGGAACGCGCGACACCGAGCGACGGGTCTTGCACTGTCGGCTCACGGGAAATGGTGAACGTATCCACCGCATCCACGGAAAATCTCTGCGAGAAGGCATGCATCAACCACGCGTTGAATTCGTGCGTTTGGTCATAATCCGTGCTGCCCGGCCTGTTAAGATAATCACGGAACGAATAGGAGTAGCGAGCGCCAAGGGTTGTTTGATCCGTCGAGTGCCCCACGGTAAAGGTCGGGTTCACTTCAAAACCAAAGCTGCTGCGGCGTGCCGCCGCCCGCGATGCCAGAGTGGTATTGTCGTCGTAAAAACCGCGCAACGTAGCCGACACGCTCCACGGCTTGTCAGTCGGAAGTGTCCCGGGGGTTGATTCAGCGTGGACACACGCAGCACCGAGCGCAACAAGACCAGCGGTGGTAAGGATTCTTTTCATATGGCAGTCGTAAAATTTCCTCAAACCAATACATCAATAGGATGGACTTGGCAATAGCCCGGCAAACTTATCTGCTCTTTTTCTCCCTGTCAAATTATCCCTGCCCCATGCCGCGCTGCGCTGCAGGCAGGTAGATTGTAAACGCAGAACCTACACCGACCTCCGTGTGGACATGCAGCAGGGCGCTGGCAGATTTCACCAACCGCTGCACGATGTTCAGTCCAAGACCCGTGCCGTGTCGTGCAGATTTGGTGGTGAAATACGGATCGAAGATGCGCGTCAGCAATTCCGAAGGAATGCCCGGCCCGTTGTCACGCACCGTCAGCGCCAAAAGTGGCGAGACATTGGCGAACGTCTCCATGTTCAACCACCGATCGTTCGGACCGTCGCTGATCTGCCCCGGCTCAAGCGGCAGTGCCAGCAATTTTCCGGTAATCTCCACCCGGTGCGGCTGCTGCCCGCACTGGAACGCATTCGTCGTGAGGTTCAGCAAGACCTGAATCAAATCTGTGCCGTTGATGGTCACCGTCACGTCCTCGGCCAGCGGCTCACACTTGAATTCGTTATGCTGCAAACTCGGATGCACCCTCACCAGTTCCACCAAATCCGTCAGCAACTGGTTCACACCCACGTGCGACGCGACGTCCGATTGCCGCCGCAAAAAGCCAAGGTAG
>JBJOPC010000074.1:0-4759 GCA_046050965.1 Verrucomicrobiota bacterium
CAGAGTTCCCGGCGGACGGGCGGAACTTCCCGGCGAGTCGGCTGGGCTTCCCGGCGGACGAGGAGAACTTCCCGGCGCGCTGACCGATTCACAACCGCAGGCTTTCTCCGCCAGTCTTTTGGCCTTTGGTAGAGGCTTCATTCGCGGTAATTTTCCCTGAACGTGACGACTTTCATTTCTCATAACGCCGCCGAGACGGAAGCACTCGGCGAGGCGTGGGCGCGTGAGGCGCGGCCCGGCTGGGTCATCGCGTTGAGCGGCGATCTCGGCGCGGGCAAGACGCAGCTCGTCAAAGGTCTCGCGCGCGGGCTGGGCGTGACGGAGCGCGTGGCGTCGCCGACGTTCGCGCTGGTGAACGAATACACGACGGGGTGTTTGCCGCTGTTCCATCTGGATTTGTATCGGCTCGATACGTTGGAGCAAATTCGCGGCGCGGGGTTGGAGGAATTTTTGCACACGCGCGGCGTGACGGTGGTGGAGTGGGCGGAGCGGTTGGGGATTGAGGATTGCCGATTGCCGATTGCCGATTGCCGCACGGTGAAAATTGAAATCGTGAATGAGACGGAGCGGTGGATTATTTATGAAGACACTCGCGCTTGAATTTTCTTCGTCGCGCCGCAGCGTGGCGGTGTTGGATGGCGATTCCATCTTGGCCGAGCAGGGCGAAGCCGGTGGCGAACTTGTGCCGCCGCTCACGCTGGTCGAGCGAACACTGGCGGCGGCGCGCGTTGCACGCGGGGCAATCGAATGTGTAGTAGTCGGGCTGGGGCCGGGTTCTTACACGGGCATTCGCGGCGCGATTGCGCTGGCGCAAGGCTGGCAACTCGCGAACGGCGTGAAGCTCCTCGGCGTGGACAGCGCGACGGCGGTGGCGGCGCAGGCGCGCTCGGAAAAAATCTCCGGCGACTTCTGCGTGGTGATTGACGCGCAGCGCGGGGAATTTTACGTCGCCGGTTCCGCGCCGGAGCAAGTGTTGCGGCTGGTCACGGCGGACGAAATGAAACTTCTTGCCGCGAGCGGCGCGTTGCTCGTCGGCCCGGAAGTGACGAAGTGGTTTCCGGGCGCGCGGGAAATTTTTCCAACGGCGTCCGCGCTAGGTTTGCTCGCGGCGAACCGCACAGATTTTGTCGCGGGTGAAAACTTGGAGCCAGTTTATCTCCGCGCCACGACGTTCGTGAAGGCGGCTCCGGCGCGGGTAATTTGATTTCAACTTTCAACTTTCAGCTTTTGAATCTCCCCCGCGTTCACGCGCCAGCGGTGGAGTTCGCGGCCAAGTTCGCGTGGCCAATTTTCTTCCGTGCAAGTCATGAATACTTGTCCGCTGGCCTCGCGCGCGCGGGCGAGCAGCGGCAGGAAACCGCTGCGCCGCTTCACGTCCAACTCGCCCATCACGTCGTCAATCAGCAGCACCGGCGGCGTGCCGTGGATGCCCGTGAGGTATTCCGCCTGCGCGAGTTTGAGCGCGATGGCGAGTGAGCGTTTTTGACCCTCGCTGCCGAACTGCGCGGCGGATTTTTCGTGCAGCAGCAGTTGCAAGTCGTCGCGGTGCGGGCCAACGAGCGTGGCGCGGTAAGTCCGCTCACGCGCGCGGGATTGCGCGAGTTCCACGGCGAAATCTTTCTTCACGCTTGGCAAATATTCGATGCGCAACTCCTCGGCGTCGTTGGAAATTCTCCGATACGCCAAGCGCGCGAGCGGCGAAAGTTTTGGCACGAGTTCGCGGCGCAACCGCGTCAGTTCGTTGCCGAGCGAGACGAGTTCGTGGGAAAAACTTTCGAGCGCGGCTTCGTCCACGGCGCGGTGTTTGAGCAGGGCGTTGCGGGCGCGCAAGGCTTGGGCGTAGCGTTGCAGCAGCGGCAAATAAGCCGGGTGCGTCTGCGTGAGCAGCAAGTCCAGAAACCGCCGTCGCCCGCGCGCCGCGCCTTTGATGAGCTGCAAATCTTCGGTGCAAAAAATGACTGCGCGCAATGTGCCGAGGAAGTCGCCAAGTTTTTTTACTGGCTGGGCGTCGAGGGAAAGTTTCCGTTCGTTGGCCGCCCAATACATTTTGATTTCGCGCGCGGTCTGGCCGCCGACAATTTTGCCGCCGATGAAATAGCCTTTTGCGCCATGCCGGATCATCTGCGCGCCGCCCACGCCGCGGAAGGAGCGCAGCGTGGCCATGAGATAAATGGCTTCGAGGATGTTGGTCTTGCCCTGCGCGTTGTCGCCGAGCAGAAGGTGGAAGCCGGGCGCGAACACGGCGTCCAACCGCGCGTAATTGCGGAAATCGCGGAGGCGGAGTTGCGTCAGATGCACGGCGGGGAAAATGGCGGGCGGGCGCGCGAACGGCGAGTTGTTTTTGCCATGACGACCGCGCGTCACGGGCTGACGCAACGGGAAAAACTGAAGAAGAATGGCGGGAGCGGCGGGGCTCGAACCCGCCACAAATCTCCGTCCTTATTGGTTAATTCCGATGACCTCTCACTAATAGCCTCACAGATTTCAGTCTTTATCGGGCACGACTTGGCGCAAGTTGTCACCGCTTGGCCGAAAATCCCTGCGCCGCTCAAGTCGGCAATTCTCGCCATTGTAAAATCTGTGGAGGGCGGACAATGAGTGCAGCCCTCTCACTCACCAGCAATGCTTCGTTGCTCGTGGATATGACCAGGGTGGCGGCGGGCACCGGCGCAGCCGCGCCCCCCGCCACCCTTCCTTGTCTATTTGTAACAACTGCATCAGGTGAGAATGAAGAACGCCCCCCGATGCCCGGTCCGCGCAAGAAACAAGCGCAGGCGTTCACTGATAATCTCGTCTGGCTGTCCGACGCCTTTGGTCGTGACCATATCGATTTTCTCACCCTAACGCTGGGGGACAAAGATGCGAACAGTAAATTTCATAACGTGCGCGATCGCAAAGAAGCGCAGCGCCGGTTTCATTCCTTCATGACGAACGAACTGTCCAAGCGTTATCAGTGCGGCGTTACCATCACCGAGCGGCACGAAAATCGGGGGCTGCATTTACATCTGGCCGTGGTCACCCGGCCAGACATTCGGGGCAACATTGATTTTGCCGCCTGCTTTCCACCGAAGAACAATTTCGGCAAGCCTGTCCGCCGCCCTAACTATTCAACCGCCAACGCTGCATTGAAAGCAGAATGGGAATGGTTTCGGCGCGTGTGCAAAAAATACGGCTTCGGACGGCATCAACTGCAACCCATGCGGGAAAACGGCGAGGCGTTGGGGCGTTATCTCGGAACCTATTTGCGCAAAGACTGGGAGCATCGTTTGCCCGAAGATAAAGGCGCACGTTGTCTCCGCTATTTTGGGCACTGGTCAAAAACACCGAAACAACCCGGCGAGCGTCCTGCAAAGCCGCCCTTTGGCAGTCAAGTTGGTTGGCTGACACCGCGCGCTTGTGCTTGGCGCGAGATGGTCAAACAGATGGTCATCGTGCTGAATAGCAAAGGCGCAAACCTCACCGAAGTCAGCATGAAAGACATTGCTGGCCAACGCTGGGCATGGCACGTCAACCGGCTATTCGGCGCAGTGCGTTTCATCGAAGGTGAATGGCTCCCCGAAGCAACGCGTAAGGCCATTGCCGAGCATAATTTGAAAGTGGCGGTTGATTGGTTCACCGCCAGCCGCCGTCCCGGTCGGGAATGTTGGTGGGACGTGACGGAATTGACGTTGGATCATCTGCGTCCCTCGGCGGCATGGAAAAAACAGATGGCCGATTTACAACAGGCCAAAGACCGTGAAGTCATCACCCGAATCAACGAGCGGCGAGAAAAACGCCACGCCCGCGAGCGAAAATACCAACTGGAACTGCTGCGCGAATCCGCAGTGGAAGCCGGTTGGTTGCACGATGATAACGTGCCGTTTTGAACGCTGATGAAAGACAACTTGCCATGTAGCCCTATTAGGGCTACATTCATCGCATGACTAAAACCGCTAACATCCGCGCCCGCGTTGAGCCGGGGCTTAAGAGCGAAGTCGAAAGCATCCTTGCTGACTTGGGGTTGACCGTCTCCGAGACGGTGCATTTGCTCTATCGGCAGATTAAGCTGCAACGCGGCTTGCCGTTCGATGTTCGGATTCCGAACGAACTCACGGCGCACACCCTCAATGAGAGCAAAAAGGGCAAAGGCATCAAACGCTTTGACAGTAAGAAAGACCTCTACGCTGATTTGGGAATGTGAGAACTTTTAGCCGCACCAATCAATTCAAGAAAGATGTCAAACTTGCCGATCGGCGCGGCAAAGATTTGGCAAAACTCAAAGCCGTGCTCGACCTGCTGATTGAAGGTGAATTTTTACCGCTGCAATATAAGGATCATCCCCTGCGCGGTAATTTCGCCGGCAGTCGCGATTGCCACGTTGAGCCGGATTGGGTTTTGATTTACACCCTGACGGAGAATAATTCCCACGTTCGCCTTGAACGCACCGGCTCGCATAGTGATTTATTCAGATAATGCAGAGATGCCTCAACCCTATAAGCACCGCGCAGGTTTAATATGATTTGAATTATTGGAATGGCAATTAAAACGCCCTTGCCTAGAACTTGCACTAGATGCTGCAGCATTCGCCGGAGAAATTTCAGTGCCAACTTCCGTCTATCGCAACGTGAATGCCTTTATAATTTAGCGAGTAGCGGAGAAATGCAACGTCGCTTCTTTAACCGCACTGAACACTTGGCGGAGTGACGAAACTTTGCTGCCGGAATGGAGCGATAACTTGGGAGAGCGCAGCGGTGGAGAGTTCGGTCGCGTGCGCTGTTGG
>JBJOPC010000075.1:0-2784 GCA_046050965.1 Verrucomicrobiota bacterium
GAAGTAGTCGTGCCAGCTGGAAAAGCCGGCGGTCTTGCCGGAAAACATATCGCCGAGGTTGGGATAATAATCCTTTTTGCCTTCACCTTGACGCTCCGGCAAACCGTCGCTCAAACGCTCAAGCCGGGCGAGGCCGTTGGTGTCTTCCCAAACGACACCATGATCGCTGTAGTGATATTCCAGTTCCGGTTTGAGCAATGGCGACATGGCAAAATTTTGTTCGTCCGGCACGGGCGGCGGCATGATGTGTTTGAAGTCGAAGTATTCGCCCTTGGCTTCCTGCGTTTGTTTGTAGCTTTCCCACGCGCGTTTGCCGCGCCAGTTTTCCTCGGTGTAAAATAAAACCACGGCGGTGATGATGCTCGTCAGCACGAAAAAACGACGGCGTAAAACCCAGTTCATCAGCGGACGAGTCCATGGAATGACTGAAAGTATCAGTGCCAGAAACGAGAGCAGGAAAAAAAATGCGGCAATCAAAGCGACAATGATGCACAACGGAGCGGGATGTTTTTGCTGACTGGCGATGACACCCATGCTGCCGCCCGCAATGAAACACACGAGCATCAGGAACAGAAAAAACCAGCGCGGCTCGTTCCAGGTCCGCCGCCGCGCCTCGCGGTTACCGATGCAGACAGTAATCGCGGCGACCACCGTGCCGCAGGCCAAACAAAAGATAGCCGCTCCGAGGCACAGCGCGGGTTCAAAATTGTTCCCAGAAATAGCGATGGCAAAACATGCGCCGATAAATGTGACGATGGTGGTGATGGCAAACGAAAGGCGACTACTGCCAATTCCGCAAAAACGCTGCCAGAGAGATTGGTTTGGGTTGTTCATACAAATTTAATTTCAATTCGCCGCTGGCTGTGAGGTTGTAGTTCAAGCGGTCTGGGGCGGTCGGCAGGCGTGGCGACGCTAGCGGTTTCGGTGAGTTCGGCAAAGAGTCGGCGCTGCTCGCGCAGGGCGAGGACGAGCTGCGGCGAAGGCGGCGTGGACTGGGTGCTCACGAGCGTCGCGGGGTCGCGCGTGGCGTGGTTGAGGGCAAAGATGACGAGCCACGCAGCGGCGAGGGGAGACCAACGGAGGAAAGTTGATGGTTCGCAGTTGATAGTTGATAGCCAAGCGCGCAGGCGTGAGGCGCGGGGCGCGGGGCGGGCGACGGCGAGGATTTCCGCGCGCCAAGCGGCGGGGATTTCACGCGGCAGCTGGTGGCGGAGGTATTGTTCAAAGTCTTCGTTCATTTGATTTCCTCGTAGATGGGACGCAGGTGGTCGCGCAATTTGTCTAGGCCGTAGCGGTAGCGGCTGGCGGCGGTGTTGGGCGGAATCTCCAGCGCGGCGGCAATCTGCTCGAAGGTGAGTTCGCCCCAGAGCTTGAGCTGCACGACGGCACGTTGGTCGGCGGGTAATTCGGCGAGCGCGGCGGTGAGGGCGACGCGGAAATTTTCTTCGTCAGGATTTTCCGACGGCGCGAAAAGCTCAAGTCGTTCGACGCCGAACTGCTCGTGGTATTTCGCGCGCGCGCCGCGACGGCGCATGAGGTCAATGGCGGCGTTGTGGGCGAGGCGCAGGAGGAAGGCGCGTTCGTCGCGGGCGGCGGCGAGGAGGTTGGGTTGGCGGGCGAGTTTGGTGAAAATTTCCTGCAACACGTCGCGGGTGTCTTGTTCGTCGCGCGTGAGGTTGAGGAGGAACGCGAATAACGCCGGGGCGTGGCGGTCGTAGAGACTGGCGAGGGCGTCAGGCATCGTGCTTGCGAACATGACGCGCGCGGCGGAGGAATTTGTCTAGCGGAATGATGAAGGCGTGTGTTTGTATTGCCGCGATGAAACTTGTAGCCGCACTTTTGCTTTGTGTGTTGGGGTTGGGTTGTGACCCGCGTTCAGTCGTGTCAGTTCCAACTTCTCGCTTGGAGCGGGCGACGCGCGAGTTGAAAAAGGCCAAGAACCAAGACGAACGCTTTTATGCCTTGGGTGATGCCGCCAAAGAAAGCTTTGATGCCGGGCTATTCTTTGAAGCGCGGAAATACGCGGAGGAATTGGCTGCGTTGACGCTGCAATATTCCAAAGACTGGAATTACGGAAATGCCATTCAGGATGCGAATATCGTGTTCGGTCGGCTCGCCGTGCGCGACGGCAAAATTACCGAGGCCAAAAACTTTCTCCTGCTGGCGGGCAAAAGCCCCGGCTCTCCGCAAATGGATTCGTTCGGCCCGAACATGAGCCTCGCCAAAGATTTATTGCAACACGGCGAGAGTGAGGTGGTGCTGGAATATTTTGAACTCTGTAAAAAATTCTGGGACGGAAAATTCTCCACGCTGGACGCATGGCGCGACGAGGTGAAGGCCGGGCGTATTCCAGAGTTCGGCGCCAACTTGTTTTATTAATCAGCCAAGGCCGAAAGCATCGCCCGACTTTGGAGTGCGGGGACACGTCGCCGCTTTCCGACTGGGAGACATGTCTCCCAGTTCCAAAGCGCGGGCATGCCCACACACTCCAAAACTAGCACTCCGGCCAAAGCCTGCTATCTTCTCGCGCATGATTCCACGCAGCTTGTCCGTCAGCCTCGCACTACTCACGTTTGCCACGGCAACTTTCGCCCAGCTCCCCGCGTTTCCCGGCGCGGAAGGCTTCGGCAAGTTCGCCACCGGCGCGCGCGGCGGTTCGGTGTATCACGTCACGACCACGAACGACACCGGCGCGGGTTCGTTCCGCGATGCGGTGAGTGTGAGCGGGCGCACGGTGGTCTTCGACATCGGCGGCATCATTGATTACAAGACGCCGCGTTACGC
>JBJOPC010000076.1:0-2997 GCA_046050965.1 Verrucomicrobiota bacterium
CCGCGCTCGGATGGTTGTGCGACTCGATCTTGAACGCGATGGCGATGCCGTCGCCGATGTCAATGATGCCGGCGTTTTCCTCGCCCGCGCCGACGAGGATTTTCGGCGACTTGGTGGGGAAGGTCTTGAGCAGCGGCTTGGTGTTTTTGTAGCTGCAATGTTCGCTCCACATCACGGAAAAGATGCCGAGCTCGGTGTAACTCGGCGTGCGGCCGAGGATTTCCACGGCGTGGGCGTATTCTTCCGGCGTGAGGTTGTGCTTCGCGACGAGTTCGGGAGTGATGGCTGGTTCGGTCATGGTTGCAAAATTATTTGGCGCGGTTGGTCTCGGATAAAATCTGGCGCAGGCGTTCGCTGATGAATTCCGTGAATTTTTCCTGCCGCACTTTGTTGACGTGCGTGATGTCTTCGTAGTCGGCTTCGCTCTGCGCGGGGCAGTCGTCCACGAGCATGACGGACGGAAAATCTTGCCGCAGTTGGCGCAGGAACGCGAGCATATCCTCATGCACGGCGGGGTTGATCAGCGAGCCAAGCTTGGGATTGATCTGGCCAGCGATGAGCATGAGCGTTTGTTTCTGCGCGACGCAATCGGCGACGAACGCGGTGAAGGCGCGTTTCTGAAATTCGCTCAAGCGGTCGAATTGATATTCGGCGGCGGCGGTAGCCAGGCTGTGGTCGAGCGCGGGTTTGCCGAGTTCATCGTGTTGGCGCTGGCGGATGTCGCCGACGCCGTAGCCGAGCAGGCGATGGGCGAGCGGTTCGCGCAAGGCGAACACAGGCAGGGCATCGCCGAGCAAACCGTAGCCGAGTTTACGCGCGGGGATTTCTTCGAGTGCGCCGAGTTTTTTTGCGGCATGCCAATCGCTGAAGCTGAAGAACGACGTGGCGGCTTCGCTGAGGTTGTGGTTGCCGTAGAAAAATCCTTCCGGCACATAGCAGATGACAATCTGCGCGGAGTTGGCTTCGAGGTGGCGATGCGTGAGCCAAACATCCACGCCGCGCGAGCCGGGGAAATGGAGTTCGCCGGTGTAAAGTTGCGCGCCGAAAATCTGGTTCAGTCGCGCTTCTTCGATTTGCGCGCGCGCTTGGCTGTTGCCGAGGATGACGGCTTTGCGCGCGGCGGGATGGTGCAGCAGTAATTGGTGTTTGAGTTGAAAGCGCGTGACGGCGGTGTTGTAGTCGCGGCCTTGCCAAAGCAGCAGCCAGAAAAGCGTGGTGTGGCTGGCGACGAGCAGCCAGAGATTCACGGCGGCGAATGCGAGCAGCGAGTGAACCACCCACCGGCGGCGGCGCGTGACTGACGGCAACGGTAGCCAGCGCGCGCCAAATGCGTGAACTAGCGCGCCACCAACGGCGATCGAAAATAAAATCACGGCGTCGCGCAGCAGCAGTTGCAGGAAAACTTTTGCGTCCGGGACGTTGCCGTCGGTAGCGGCGAGAATTTTTGCGCCCCAATGCGCGGCGGCAAATCGCGCGAGCGGCGCGGCGGCGCAGAGATGAAACAGCCCCGTCAGCGCGAGCAGCGCGACGCAGAGGATTTCAAATCGCCGGAGTTTCATTTCAGAATTGGAAATAGATGAACTGCGCGCCCTCGAACACGCCGAGTCCCGCAATTGCGAGTAGCACCGCGGCGACCGCCGTCGCTTGCCAGCGCGTGGGCCATTCGACGAAGCGTTGCATGAGGTCGTTTTTCCATTGGAGCAACAGGCCGATGGCGCTCAACAGCAGCACGCCGACCGCGATGGCGTCCAGCGAATGCGGCAGCCGGAACAGCGCGTGTAAAAATGATTTTACCATGCCGACTTGGCTGACGCCCGGCGGCAGCGAGCCAGCGCGGAACAGCAACCAACCAAGACAAGTGACGTGAAAAAACAAAACGATTTTCAGCGCGCGGAGAAAAAAGTTCGGCGTGGTTGGCGGAAAAGTTTCTTGTCCGCGCAGTTGTTGCCAGCCGCGCTGGATAGCGAGCAGCGCGCCGTGGAAAAATCCCCAGAGCAGATACGCCGCGCCCGCGCCGTGCCACAAGCCGCCCAGTAGCATCGTGAGCAGGAGGTTGAAATAAGTGCGCGCGCGGCTGCCGCGATTGCCGCCGAGCGGGATGTAGAGATAATCGCGCAGCCACGTCGAGAGGCTGATGTGCCAGTGTCGCCAGAACGCGGAGGGATTCGTGACCAGATACGGCGCGTTGAAATTTTCCACGAGTTCAAAGCCCATCAGCTTCGACAAGCCGCGCGCGATGTCCGAGTAACCAGAGAAGTCCGCGTAAATCTGGAACGCGAACGCGTAAAGCACGAGCCACGCGTTGGCGTCGGCGAACGGCGCGGCGTGACCGGCGAAGCCCCAGTTCACCACCTGCGCGAGCCGGTCGCCGATGACAACTTTCTTGAAGAAGCCAAGCAGCACGAGCCAGACGCCGTTGACGACTTGGTCGGACTTGATGGCGCGCGGGCGTTCGCACTGCGGCAGCAGATACGACGCGCGCACAATCGGCCCGGCGACGAGATGCGGGAAGTAGCCGACGAACAGTTGGTAGTCCACGAGGTTGGGCGTGGCCTTCAACTCGCGGCGATACACATCAATCGTGTAGCTCATGGAGAGGAACGTGTAGAACGAGATGCCGAGCGGCAGCACGACGTTGAGCGTGGGCGCGTCCGCTTGAAAACCGAACGCGTGGAGCAATGACACCGCGCTGGCAGCGAAGAAATTGAAATACTTGAACACGCCCAGCACGGTGAGGTTCACCGCCATGCTGCCCGCGAGGAGAAATTTCTGGCGACGCGCATCGTCCGTTTCTTCAATCCACTTCGCGCAGTAGTAATCGAACAGACTCGTGAACCAGAGCAGGCCGAGGAAACGCCAGTCCCACCAGCCGTAGAAAAACCAACTGGCGAGCAAGAGGAAAATATTCTGCGCGCGATGTTGCAGCCGATAATACACCGGCAACACGACGGCGAGGAACAGAAGGAAGATGAGCGAATTGAAGACCATGGCGGATTC
>JBJOPC010000077.1:0-2673 GCA_046050965.1 Verrucomicrobiota bacterium
ACCGCCTCGCGCAGCTCCAGCAATTCGCCGCCGACGCGACCGACCCGCTCGTCATCGCCGGCCTCGCCGAAGCGCAGAAGGATTTGGTGAAATCCATCGGCACTTACCAAGCCGCGCATCCTGCCCCATGACGCCGCGCGAAAAATCATTTCAACCCGTGTCGCGTTCCGCCTAACCTCACCCATGCGCGTCCTCGTCGTCGAAGACGAAAAGAAAACCGCCGCGTTCGTCCGCAAGGCACTCCAAGCCGAGGGCTTCGCGGTGGATGTCTGCACGAATGGCGACGACGCCCTCGCCGCCGCCAGCGCCACGCCGTTCGACGGACTCGTGCTCGACATCATGCTGCCCGGGCGCGACGGCTTGAGCGTGTTGCGCCAGTTGCGCGCGCGGAAGATTGGGACGCCCGTGCTGCTCCTCTCCGCGCGTGGCGAAGTCAACGAGCGCGTCGAAGGCCTCGACGCCGGTGCGGATGATTATTTGCCCAAACCGTTCGTCATCGCCGAACTCGTCGCCCGCGTCCGCGCGCTCGGACGGCGCGGTGGCGACGCGAAATCTACCGTGCTCCGCTTGGCTGATCTCACGCTCGACACCGTTTCGCACCGCGCGCAACGCGGCGGCAAAACCTTCGAGCTGACCGCGCGCGAGTTTCGCCTGTTGGAATTTCTCATGCGCTCTGCCGGTCGCATTTGCGGGCGCATGAGCATCATCGAGAAAGTCTGGGACTACGACTTCGACCCCGGCACGAACCTCGTGGACGTCTATGTGAAACGCCTGCGCGAAAAAATTGACGACGGCTTCGAGCCAAAACTTTTGCAAACCGTCCGCGGCATCGGCTACGTGATGAAGGAGGCGGAATGAAACTCGGGATGATTGGTAGGGCGCGTCACTCCGTGCGCGCCGTCGGTAAACCATGCAACTGCGGCGCGCACGGAGTGACGCGCCCTACCTTTGCCACATGACCATTCGCACGCGCCTCACTGCTTGGTATGCGGTCATCATCTTCGTCTCGTTGCTCGCGATGGGCGCGCTGACGTATCACGAATTTGCGCCCGACCCAACGCCGCAAACTGCGCCCGGCGAGCATTCCGGCGAAGCCGACGAAGGCGACTTGCGCGAGATGCTGCGAATTCTTTTTTGGTGTGGCGTCCCGCCCGCGCTCATCGCGCTCGCTGGCGGTTGGTGGCTCATGCGCCGCGCGCTCACGCCCGTCGCGCAACTCACGCTCGCCGCTGAAAAAATCCACGACCGCAATCTCTCCGAACAACTCCCGCGCTCCCGCAACGGCGACGAACTGGATCGCCTCACTGAAGTTTTCAACGCCATGACCGCGCGGCTCGACGCTTCGTTCGCGCGCATCCGCGAGTTCACGCTCCACGCCTCGCACGAACTCAAGACGCCGCTCACCGTCCTGCACGGCGAGACCGAGACCGCGCTGCGTGACGCCAATCTCCCCGCCGCCCACCGCGAACGCCTCACCAGCCAGCTCGACGAACTCCAGCGCCTCACCAAAATCGTGGACGGCCTCACGCTGCTTACCAAGGCCGACGCCGGCCAGATCGCGCTCCACTCCGAGCCGCTCGCGCTCGATGAAATCGTCCGCGACGTTTTCGCCGACGCGCAAATCCTCGCGCGCCCCGCGCACCTCACCGTCACGCTCGCCGCCTGCGACGCGGTGAAAATCCGCGGCGACAAACACCGCTTGCGCCAGCTTTTGCTGAACCTCACCGACAACGCCGTGAAATACAACCAGCCGGACGGCACGATTGAATTCGCCTTGAGCCGTGCGGGTGAAACCGCCGTGCTGAAAATTTCCAACACCGGCGCAGGCATCGCGCCCGAAGTTTTGCCGCGCGTGTTCGAGCGGTTTTTTCGCGGCGACGCCTCGCACAACTCCGCCGTGGACGGCTGCGGTCTTGGCTTGAGCATCGCGCAGTGGATTGTTGCCGCGCACTCCGGCACAATCCGCCTCGCGTCCGAGCCGGGCAAACTCACGACCGTCACCATCACGCTCCCGCGCGCGACGGAAGGAAACAATTTGTGAAACGCTGGCCAATCATTTTCATCGCCGTCGCCCTTGCTGGCTGCGTCAGCTACAAACCTAAGCCGCTCTCGCCTGCCGACAGCGCCGCGCGGCTCGAAGCCCGCCGTCTCGACGACGACGGTCTGAAAACTTTCCTCGAACAAAATTCCCGCGCGCCGAAAAACTGGCCGCTCAAGAAATGGGATTTGGATTCGCTCACGCTCGCCGCGTTTTATTTCCAGCCGCAACTCGCCGTCGCCCGCGCGCAGTGGCGCGAGGCTGCGGGCGGCATCAAGACCGCCGCTAGCCGGCCGAATCCCATCGTCACGCTCGGGCACGGCTACAACTTCAGCGCGCTGGAAGAAGTCATTCCGTGGTCGCCGTTCGGCTCGATTGATGTGCCCATCGAGACGGCGGGCAAGCGCGGCAAACGCATCGCGCAGGCGGAGCAAGTCGCCGAGTCTGCGCGGCAAAACTATTTCGCCGCCGCGTGGCAGGCGCGCGCGAACGTCCGCGCGAGCTTGGTTGAATCCATCGTCGCCCGCGAACGCGCCGCGCTCGTCGAGGAGCAATTTTCCGCGCAGCAGGAAATTTCCCGGCGGCAGGAGCAGCGCCTCGCCGTCGGCGCAATCGCGCGCGCCGACGTGACCGCC
>JBJOPC010000078.1:0-8010 GCA_046050965.1 Verrucomicrobiota bacterium
GGGACAATGATGCCTTCTTGGAAAGCAAGATCGTAATTGGGAATAATTCCCTGACTCTCGTAAGCCGAACCACCAGCGTAACCATATTGCCCATAAGAAACGCCAGACAGCCCTGTGGGCAAAGTTTGAATCAGTTGGAAGAAATAGACGCTGCCCGGCACGACGGAAACCGGGCTGGCAAACAGAAAATTGGATGCCCCTAGCGAATTAACACTGAATGTAATCGGCTGGCTGGTTCCTATAATTGGGCCGTTTATGCCGTTTGACCTGATATTGACATACAATGGGCCAGATTGAACATCACCAGCGATGACAAACCGGACGAAACCAACAGTAGAAAGCGTAGGAGTAAATGACTGAAAAGGGCTGCGGCTAAAAAGCAGTGAAGAATCAAAAAGCCCACTACTTTCGTTTGTTGCAACCGTGGATGCTTGGTCATAGAGAAATAAAGTGCTTTGCCCAAATGTTTGGCTACCCAGCATCGCAATTAAGAGGCCAATTATGTGGAAGATTTTCATGGTGAGTTAAAATGAATGACTGGGTAAATCCAGTGGAGCCGAGGTGATGTGCTCGAGTTTTGTGCTGCTTGTGCCACACGGAACCGCGCGAACGTCAAACTCACAATTCGTCGCGTTCCAGTGGAGAAAAAATAGGGCGCTAAAATCACCGCCATCGCCTTGAGTAATCACCACATCACCAACGCGACCGCCAAGCAGAGCACTGGAAAGTTTATAAATTTTACCATCATCCTCATCACACGCATAAAGACTCTGGTTTGTTTTAATAAGGTCAAAGTCTTCGGCTCCGATGCCTTGCCGCGAATATGCAAAAGCACTGTAAGTAGCAATCTCGCCTGCGGCAAAGGTGGCGGTTCTCCCGTCAGGTGAAATGGCATAGAGCGTCTTTTGATTTTCGTCACCAGTTAGGATTTTTCCAGACCACGGGCCGTAGCGGGAGTCATTCGGCGGCAACGTGATGACTCCCTCAAGATGTGTGACATATAAATTGGTCAATAGCACTGTTGAAAGGCCGCTGGCACTCACTTTCCACACACCGTAGTAACTGGGTGTATTAGCAAAGTCACCCGCGACCACAATCAGCTTATTTTCAAAAAGTCCGGTCTGGTCTACATACAGTCCGCCCCGCAGATGCTTGTCGTTGGTCACGAGGCCATCGGCGAGCGTCGCCCAGTTTTTGTTAAAAACGGAACCGTTAGTTCCAGCCACTTGCCCGACATCCAATTCACTACTAAAAAATACATCGCCATTGGTAAATCCAGCGGAGTTGGTGATTTGCCCGGCCAAACTCGACTGCACGATGCCAATTTTGACTTCGCCTGTCACATTGGAGACCCCTGACCAGCGGTCAATCACCAACGAGCCAAGGGCGTCCTTGCCTACGCGGAAAAAATTAAAAGGCGTTCCACTGATATAGTAGCCAGCCACCAACAAAGAATTAAGTGTTGGGCTGTAGTCAATGCACGTCACTCCCGGAAACTTGCTACAGGACGAAGGCGGCGGATAGAGTTCAGACGCCCACAACTCGGTGAATACGTTTGTGAAATAGTTGTCGCGTAGCCAGAGCATCTCCCGCCCGTGATCCACTACATAAGCCGCCCCGGGCAACAGCCTCATCCGAATGGATTCATCAAATTCAATGTCATAGTCCACCGTTGGATTCGGAACCACATGAACCTGCACAGAACTGTATCCAGCCGGAATGACCACGCGGTCAATAAGGTTAGATCCAAAATCGTTAGTCAGCGTGTAATCCGTTCCAAACGTCGCCGAGCCGGTCGCCTTGAAATACACCGTGAGATCATTGGTCAAAGTTCCGCTCGGCAAAGAGATTTCAAACCGCCCAACCGCATATCCGCCATTGGTGGTCGGCTCTGCCGCGTCGGCCTGCCATGAAACCGACACGAGACGATTAGTCGCCTCCGGGTCGTCCAACAGTCCATCACCGTCAGCATCCAGAAAATGTCCGCCCAAATCCACCATCGGGTAGTGGTAAGCGATGTCCACCGTGGAATCACTCTCAAAGTCGCCATCATTTTCGATGGTGAAATAATTCAAGGCATAATTTGTAGCCCAAGCATCGCCCCGATCTTCCAACTCTCCGTCGCAGTGCTGGTAGAAGTTGCCGAGCGAGCCAGTCAACCAGTTGAAATTAGTGAGTGTGGTGAGCGAGTTGCCGCCATCAACCACCGTCTGGTCATAACCAGACAGAAATGCGTTGTAGTCATAGTCTGCTGCCGTCGCGTCACCCGGTTCGTCTGTGTTGATGCTCGTGCCATCAAACGCCGTGTTATGGATGTTCACTGGCCATTGCGAAGTCGCCCAATCCGGATCGTCGCCGTTGTAGTATGCATCCCAATCCACCGGGCCGTTGTCGTGGAACACTTCGAGACGCCCACCATACATGGTGCAGTTCCGCACCGTCAGGCTCAAAATCGGAAAATAGTTGCCAGAAGTTTTCACCTCGCACCGGTGCAGCAGGCAGTTAGTCAGCGCAATGGCCGTGGCGTAGATGCCCATGGCACTGTTGTAAAACTCGCAATGTCGTGCTTCCACTACCAGATGCCCGCCGCTGTCTCCGCCGAGATAATCCTCGCGGGTAAAATGGCTGTCGCCGCCTGCCAAACTCGTCACGAGCGTGAAGACTGGACGCACGATGGAAGAGTCCTCAAAATCATGGCCGCCCCAGCCGATGATGCCGCCGAGACCCGCTTGAATACCATTGCCTGATTCTTGCACCGTATGGCTGCGAGTGAACACCGTTTTGGCATCAGCCCGGCCATTAAACGCGGCGACTTGCTGATTAGTCAGGAATAATCCAAAACCTGCATGAATATATCCCGTGGTGGTGCGAAACCAGCCGACGGCTGTTCCCGCGCCAAAGGTGATATTGGACTGGCACTCGGCTTGAGCAAACAAGTAGTCGAGCGGGTCGTAATGGTAGCCGAGATCGGGCGCGGCACTGGTGTCGCGGATGGCTCGGATATTAAAAACCACGTTGCTCGTGAAGGTGACATTGGTGAACGCTATGGGTGCGTAGGTGGTCTTCTGCCGCAATTGAGCAAGCAAGTCCGGGTTGATGTTGGTCACACCGAGACCACGATAGGTATTGGTGGCGAGATAAAAACTGCCACCCACCACCGTTTGAAACACACTTGCAACATTGGTCAACGCCACCGTCGTTTGACTAGCTTGGTTGGTGACATCGCCGGTGAGAAAATTAAAGTTGGTGACGTTTGCCAGCAAACTGTTGGTGAGTCGCACAGAGTTATTTGTCCCGCCCGCCCGCAAATTTGAGCAACGGAAAACCGTCAAGTGCGCCCCGTTAAAAGTTGCGTCATCCGCAGTGGCAATGAGCGAAGCGCAGCGCGCGACCAGCACATTGAAGACATGAACATTGCAATTTCCTTCTTCAGTCACGAACACTCGCGAGTCGAGCACTTGCACGTTTTGTAAATCCAAAGGCCACTCCCAATCGTCAAACGCGACATCCATGAAGCAAACTCGAATGTTCGACAGTTGGGTGTCGTTGTAACACCGCCAATAGCGTCCATAGTAGCCGACTGGATTCCCCGTGCTGCCGCTAACCACTTCCCCGACTCGGTTATCATCTTTCGCCGTCAAGACGACCGGGAGATACGAGCCAGTTTTACAATCCACCAAATCTGTCGCAATTGAGCCGTTGGTGGAAAATTTCAGCACCGTGCCGCCTTCAAACACGGTTGTGCCGTTCAATAGAATAGGAGCCGTGAGGTAGTAAGTCGAATCACCTTGGAAGGTGAAGTTGGTCTTGCTGGTGGCAACGGCCACATAATCCATCACGAAGCCCGGCTGCTTGGCGGCAGGTGACGCCACGCGAAATATTTGCTCGCTGTCATTTTTGACGAGGCGTGGCGCGGGCAAGATACGGGCAGCAGCAGATTTAAATTTTGAGTTTTTAATTTTAAGTTGGGCGACGGGCAAGGCCTCGAGTTGCTTCGCCAGCTTCGCCACCGGCACTTCTTCCACGAGGAAATCGCGACCTTCCATCCGCTGCCAGCTTTTGCTCACGCGGATTTGTTGCGTCGTGACTTTCTCGTCGCCCAGCGTGAAGGCTTTGCCACGCACCATCCGCAAACCGCCGAAGTCCAATTCCTCGTCGCGCGATTCTTTGTTCTCGCGCACGGTTTGCTTGGGTTGCGGCGCATCAAAGAACTCCGTCAACACTTGCAACCGCGTCGTCTCCGGGTTTAGGCCGTATGCCGTGGGGCTGGCTGGTTGCTCGCGCAGAATTATATCCTGCTCGAAACCCGCGAGCGTGTAGGTGTAGCGCACGTCCGCCCGCAAGTCCGTGAATGCGTCCGCGTAGATCACTTGGTTCGGGGCGTGAAGTTCGCCAGTGGCTTGTTTTAGTTCGGCGAGCATCACACTCTTGCCGCTCTCGCTGTCAAAATAACTCAAGCCCAACACACGGGAACGCAGCCATTGTTGCTCCTGTGTGTAGAGTTCAATTGCACCGTCGTGCAGGTCGGCAGGGAAAATAACTTTGTGCCGGCCGTGCTGCGCGGTCGCGCCTTTGCCGTTGGGCAAGAGTTCAATCTCGGCTTGGCTTTCCTGCCATTCGCCTTGGGCATCGCGGTAGTGCAAGCCGGTGGCGAGTTCGGTGTATTCGTGATGACGCGGAACCAACCCGATGCCCGGCACGGGGTCGTAAGTGGTGCGCCGCCACACGCGGCTGTCGGCGGCGCGGGAAACAATCACTGGCTCGCGGTGTTCGGCATCGGCCGTTTCGGCAGCCGCGCGGAGCGTGGCGGCATCGGCACGGGCAAGTTCGGGTTGCAGGACGGAATCAGCGGCGGAATTACCGCGCGGATTGGTGGAAGAATTTTCCGCCCGCAGAAGCATGGCGGACAGTAACACAGTAGCGGCGACTAGCAAAACGGCGGTTGAGGCAGGGAGTTTTTTCATAGGCCGGGTTGTGTTGGAGAAAGGAGGGATTACATGGGCTTGGGGCTATTTGGTGAGCGACGCCACGAGTTCTACGCTGGTGCGCAGAAGTTGCCAAGGCATTTTCAGAAAAAACTGGCTTGACCAGTTATTTGCCGTTGGCACTTTGCCCGCGTTCCCCGAGAAAACTATTAACCCCAAAAAATATTCTATCTATGAACGCCAGAGTCATCGCTCGTTACGAACGGTTCAAACGCATCATCGCTTTTCGCGACGCCCGCAAAGGGGCGTTCGCCGCCGGCAGCAAGGCGGTCACGGAATTCGGCCTGATTGATTCGGCCATTGTGGACATGGAAGAGGCCGAGGGGCGGCAGGCGGGCGGCAAACAGGTCGGCAAGGGCGGCACCACGAACAAGGCGGTGATGTTGGATGCGTTGCGCACGGATATGTTGAACATCGCCCGCACCGCCCGCGCCATCGCGGAAAAGGAGAGTAATCCGGGGTTCGCTGAAAAATTTCGGATGCCGGACAGCCCCGGTGAGGCGGCTTTGATTGTGGCGGCGAAATTGTTTCGCGACAATGCGAGTGCTAGTGGGGTTTCGGCTAAATTCATGACTTACGAATTGCCCGCCGATTTCGTCGCGCACTTGGAGGCGGATGTGGCAGCGGTGGAGGCGGAGAACAAAGTGCAGGACACCGGGCTGGATGAGCAGACGGGCGGCACGGAGGCGATTGATGTGGCGGTGAGTGCGGGGTTGGCGGCGGCGGATCAGTTGGACGCCATCATGCAGAATAAATTTTCGCGCGACGCGGAGACGTTGCGCGCGTGGAACAGTGCCAACCATACGGAACGCGCGCCGCAACGGGCAAAACCCACGCCGCCCGCCGCGCCCGCTGCGCCCAAGTAAAATATTTTTCACCCACGCACCTGCGGCTGGAGCAATCTGGCCGCAGGTTTTTCGTTGCTCGAATTTACTGCGTTTCAGCCGCGCTTATCCAACCACGACGAAGTTTTACGAAATGATTTATTGCGATTGCGTGTGGTTTGAGTAAAAAATCTTTATTCAAACCGGACAACGTTCCGGGTTTCACCGAAGCCGAAATGACGAACACACAGCACGAACTCTCTGCCAGCACTCCGCAAGGGCTGCCGGCCAAACAGGGCCTTTACGATCCGCAGTTCGAGCACGACGCGTGCGGGCTGGGTTTCGTGGTGAACATCAAGGGCAAGAAGTCCCACCAGACGGTCACGGATGCGCTGCAAATTCTCGTGAACCTCGACCATCGCGGCGCGTGTGGTTGCGAGACGAACACGGGTGACGGCGCGGGCATCCTCTTGCAAGTGCCGCATGATTTTCTTTCTGCGCAAACGGCGAAGCTCGGTTTCAAACTTCCCGCGCCCGGTCAATACGGCGTGGGCATGGTGTTCCTGCCGAAAAATTCCATTGAGCGCGACCTCGTGAAGTGTGAGGTGGAACGCATCATTTCCGCCGAAGGCCAGGCGTTGCTCGGTTGGCGCGATGTGCCGACGGATAATTCTACGCTCGGCAAATCCGCCATCGCCGCCGAGCCGCACATGGCGCAGGTGTTCATCGGTCGCAGCGCAGAGGTGAAAGACGACGCAGCGTTCGAGCGCAAACTTTACGTCATCCGCAAACAAGCGGAGCAGACCATCCGCTATGGCAATCGCATTGACGGCGGCAAGTGGTTCTACGTCTCCAGCCTGTCGAGCCGCACCATCGTCTACAAGGGGATGCTGATGACGACGCAGATGGCGGATTATTATCCCGACCTGCGCGACGCAACTTTGGTGACGGCGCTCGCGCTCGTCCATTCGCGTTTCTCGACGAACACTTTTCCCAGTTGGGATCGCGCGCATCCGAACCGCAACATCGCGCACAACGGCGAAATCAACACGCTGCGCGGTAACGTGAATTGGATGAAGGCGTCGCAGGCGAATTTCATTTCCGATTTGTTCGGCAGCGACATCAAGAAAGTCATCCCCGTCGTCAATGAAGACAACTCGGACTCGGCGCAGTTCGACAACGTCGTGGAGTTGCTCACGCTCGCGGGTCGCGAGTTGCCGCACGTCATGATGATGATGATTCCCGAGCCGTGGGAAAATCACGAGAGCATGGACGCCGCGCGCCGCGCGTTTTACGAATACCATTCTTGTCTCATCGAACCGTGGGACGGCCCGGCCTCGATGGCGTTCACGGACGGCAAGATGATTGGCGCGTGTTTGGATCGCAACGGACTTCGCCCTTCGCGTTTCTACGTCACGAAAGACGACATGGTCATCATGGCGTCGGAAGCGGGCGTGTTGCCCATCGCGCCGGAGCGCATCGAGCGCAAGGGACGTTTGCAACCCGGCCGCATGTTCCTCGTGGACACGGAGCAGGGGCGCATCATCGCCGATGAAGAGCTGAAGCAAAAATATTCGTCCGCCGCGCCGTATCAAAAGTGGCTCGACGAACATCACGTCCTCTTGGAGAACCTCGCGACGCCCGACCAGCAGACGCAGCCGGGGCATCGCAAAGTTTTGCAGTCGCAGCAGGCGTTCGGTTACACGTTCGAGGATTTGCGCTTCATCGTCGGCCCGTCCGCGCGCGACGGCGTGCAACCGCTCGGTTCAATGGGCACGGACACGCCGCTCGCGGTGTTGTCGCAGAAGCCGCAACTGCTCTACAACTATTTCAAGCAACTGTTCGCGCAGGTCACGAACCCGCCGATTGATCCCATCCGCGAAGAGATCGTCACCTCCACGGAAACGATGGTCGGCGCGCGCGGAAACTTGCTCAAGCCCACGCCGCAAAGCTGCGCGCTCATCAAGCTCGAGCAGCCCATCCTCACCAACGAAGAACTCGACAAGCTCAAGTTCATCGGCCACGCGCCGTTCAAATCAGCGGTGCTGCCGATTTTGTTCAAAGCTGCCGACGGCGCGAAAGGTTTGGAGACGGCGTTGAATAATCTTTTCGCCGCCGCCGAGAAAGCCATCGCGGACGGCAACAACATTTTGATTCTTTCCGACCGTGGCGTGGACGAAAAGCTCGCGCCGATTCCTGCG
>JBJOPC010000079.1:0-4201 GCA_046050965.1 Verrucomicrobiota bacterium
CGCCACCGCCGTCGCGCCCGGCAACGCCGCCCTCACCGCCGGCACGGTTGCGCCCGGCAGCGGCACGGGCAATATCGGCAAATTAATTTTCAACGGCGGCCTCACCCTCGACGGCTTGGCCAACACGCTCACGAATAATTTTGAATGTGGAGCTGGCACCAACGACGCCTGCCTCATCAACGGCGACCTCACCGTCACCGGTGCAGTCTTCGTGAACATTTCCGCCGTCAGCCCGCCCATCGCCAACGGAACCTACGTCCTCTACAAATGGACCGGTAACCTCGTCGGCGACACCAACAACATGGTTTTCACGCTCCCCAGTCAGCCCGGCAACATTGCTATCTTGCAGGACACTTCCGCCAAAACTATTTCGCTCCAAGTCGGCGGCGCGGTTTCCGCCAACCTCACTTGGCGCGGCGACGTGAGCGGCGATTGGGATGTGGCTGCCACCGCCAACTGGCGCAACGCCGGCGCGGCCAGCGTCTTCAACAACGGCGACAAAATTACTTTCGACAACACCGGCTCCAACAGCGCGCCCGTCAATTTCGCCGCCGCCGTCACGCCCGGCTCCGTCACCGTCAACGCCACGAAGAGCTACATTTTCAGCACGACCGGCAGCGGCGGTTTGAGCGGCTCCAGCCCACTCGTCAAGAGCAACACCGGCTCGCTGAACATTCAAAACAACAACCCGCTTTACACCGGCCCCGTCGCCATCTTCGGCGGCAGCGTCATCCTCGGCGACAACGTCAACAGCACCGGCACGCTCGGTTCTGGCAACGTGACCAACAACGCCACGCTCGTCTTCAACCGTCCCGACACCATCACGAACGCCAATCTCATCACTGGCTCCGGCACGCTGCTGCAACAAGGCAGTGGCATGATCACGCTCAATCCCGCGAACAGCTTCTCCGGCGGCTCCTCCATTAGTAACGGCACGGTGCAGTTCGCCACTTACAACAACGGCCTCGGCTCAGGCACCATCACACTCGCGGGCGGCACGTTGCTCCTCAAGCCCAGCGGCTCGGCCACCAGCGGTTTTTCCAACAACATCAACGTCACTGCGAACAGCACGTTGCAATATGACGGCACTGGCACATTCGGAGCCGTGGATTTCTCCGCGCTCACCGGCGTTCCCGGCGCTACCCTCACCCTCACGCACACCGCAGGCGGCCCCGACCGCTTGCGCCTCTACGGCAATTTCACCAACGACGCCAACCTGAATTTGAACGGTGCGGGCATCGCCCTCGCGCCCTACGCTGCGAGCGGGGTGCAGATTTACAACGGCGTCATCTCCGGCTCCGGCCAAATCGTGAATCGCGGCGCGGCCACGTTGTATTTGAACAACACCAACACCTTCACCGGCGGCGTCACGCCCACCACCGGCACGATTGCGCTCGGGGCGGATTCCGTGGTCACGAGCGCGCCGACGGTTGACGCCAGCCCGCTCGGAACCGGCGCGTTGAACCTCGGTATCGAAGGCGCAGGCGCGACCACTTCCGCCACGTTGCTCGCCAACGGCGCGGCGCGCACGATTGCCAACCCCATCGTTTACCCCGCGTCCAGCAACGTCTACACGCTGATCATCGGCGGCAGCAACAACCTCACGTTTTCCGGCGCGTATAATTTGTCCGGCGCTGATAGTTCTGGCGGCGTCAGCCGTCCGCTGCAAGTGGACAACACCGCTATCACTAAATTCTCCGGCGTCATCAGCGACTCCAGCCTCAACTGCGGCTTGACCAAAACCGGCACCGGTTTGTTGCTCCTCGATGGCGTCAACACGTTCACCGGCCCCACGACCATCAGTGCGGGAACGCTCGGCGGAACCGGCACGCTCGCCTCCAATCTCATCAATAGCGCCACCCTCGCTCCCGGCGACAACGCGATTGGAACACTCACCGTGCTCGGCGCGCTCACGCTCAGTGCAGGCAGCACGAACGCGTTTGAACTCAACGCCGCCACGCACACTAACGACCTTGTCACCGGCATGACCGCCGTGACTTACGGCGGCACGTTGTCGCTCGCCAACCTTGCAGGCACGTTCACCAATGGCACGTCGTTCAAGCTATTCAACGCTGCGAGCTACAGCGGTTCGTTCGCTGCGCTTTTGCCCGCCACCCCCAGCGGCACACAAGTTTGGAACACTAGCCAGCTCACCGTGAACGGCACGATCAGCATCGCCGCCGATTCCGTCGCGCCCGTGGTGCTGACCAACACCGCGCTCGCCAACGGCACGAACGTGCAGTTCTCCTTCAGCGGTAACTCCGGCAGCACCTATCGCATCTGGGCCAGCACCAACCTCGCCGCCACGCCCATCACGAACACCTGGACGCTGCTCACCAACGCCACCTTCACCGGCGCGTTGCAAACCTTCACCGACACGCAAATTGCTACGCGTCCGCGCCGCTTCTATGTCCTGACTGTGCCGTGAATGATTCAATGGGAAAATTCCCAGAGTGATGAAACTAAAGTCGAATAAGCCGCTTCGCGAGTCGTGCCACGATGCGTTTTTTGGAAGTTGCTTCCACACCTCGCGCGGACGGAGGCGTCACGCGTTCACCTTAATCGAACTCCTCGTCGTCATCGCCATCATCGCGATTCTGGCGGGGCTGCTTTTGCCGGCACTCGCCAAAGCCAAGGAACGCGCCAAAGCCATCAATTGTTTGAGCAACATCAAGCAACTTTCACTGGGGTGGATGCTTTACAGCGGCGACGCCGAAGAAAAATTGGCCGTCAACGGCGCCAACTCCGGCTACGGCGCGACGTTGGAAAATCCTTCGTGGGTCACCGGCGCATTGCGGTGGGATCTCGTCGCCAACCGCCCCGCGCCCAGCACCGACAACACAAACACGGACAAACTTGTTGGCGAAGCTTACAAAGAATTTGGTTCCATCGGCGGCTACATGGGCAAGAGTCCGGGCATTTATCATTGCCCGTCCGACACTAGCACCGACCCGACCTACGGCCCGCGCGTCCGCTCCATGGCTATGAATGGCTGGATGAATCCCGGTTCCGCTGTCGGCACCGTGCCAGCCGGGTTGTCGGACAATTTTATAAAATTCCGCAAGACGACCGACTTCACTCTGGCCACTTTGTCGGCTTCTTCTACGATTGTTTTCATGGATGAGCGGCCTGAAAGCATTGATGACGGCTGGATGTGGGTGGACGCCTCTGGTTATAATACCACCACCAAACAAGTCGTTCCCGCCAATTTGAAGGTGCGAAATCTTTTTGCTATCAATCATAAAAAATCCAGCACGTTTGGGTTTGCTGACGGCCATGCAGATTTTAAAAAATGGTTGGATGCCGCGACCTTCAGTATCATCCCGACCGGTGCCATCATCGCCACGCCGAACAACAAGGATATCGAATGGTTCATGACGCACTGCACCGTGCCACGCTAATCAAAATTGCCATCGGATTTTGTTTCTGCCTCGCGGGTGGTCAGGCTTTCGCATTGTCGGCGTTTCCCGGCGCGGAAGGCGCGGGTGCTAATGCGCGCGGCGGACGCGGCGGCACCGTGTTCCACGTCACCACCACGAACGACAACGGCTCCAGCAGTCTCGCGGGCAGTCTACGTCAGGGCGTGAGTGTCGCCAATCGCACCATCGTTTTTGACGTTTCCGGCACCATTAATCTGGCCTCGGATCTTTCTATCGCCAAATCAAACATCACCATTGCCGGACAAACCGCGCCCGGCGACGGCATCGCCATCAAAGGTTGGTCGTTCATTGTTCAGAACACCCACGATGTAGTCGTGCGTTATCTGCGCTGCCGTCCGGGCGATGTCAACGGCACGAATTTTCAGGGCGACGCTTTTGATTTTGTGAACGCGACGAATGTCATTGCCGATCACATCTCCGCGACGTGGAGCGTGGATGAATGCCTGTCGCCGACCCATTTCGAAAACGTGACCATCCAGTGGTGTCTGATTGGCGAATCCATGAACAAATCAGTTCACGTGAAAGGCGCGCACGGTTACGGCTCGCTCATCAAATACACGGACAAGATGGTGACCTTCCATCACAACCTCTACGCGCACAATGTGAGCCGCAATCCGCGTCCCGGCAGCAGCGTCAAGCTGGATTTCGTCAACAACGTGGTCTATGACTGGGGCGGTTTTTGCGGTTACAACGGCGATGACTCGGCTGAGGAAATTGCCGTCTGCGGTCTGTATTTCACCAACGTCATCAACTACGTTTCC
>JBJOPC010000080.1:0-4551 GCA_046050965.1 Verrucomicrobiota bacterium
GCGACCAAATTCGAGCCTTTGCCCGAACCGAGCACGCCGATGCGAAATTTGCGTTGGCTAGCCACGGATTATTTCACATCCATGCCGAGCAAGAACTCGATGTTGCTGCCGGTCTTCTTGAGTTTGCCGAGCAGCAAGTCCATCGCTTCCACCGGCGGCACGCCCGTTAGCGCGCGGCGCAGGAGCATCACGCGGCTGGCTTCGTCGGGGTGATAGAGCAATTCTTCTTTGCGTGTGCCGCTGCGTTCGATGTTGATGGACGGGAAAATGCGGCGGTCAACCAAGCCACGATCCAAATGCACCTCCATGTTGCCCGTGCCTTTGAACTCTTCAAAGATGACTTCGTCCATGCGGCTGCCGGTGTCCACGAGCGCGGTCGCCATGATGGTGAGCGAGCCACCTTCTTCGATGTTGCGCGCCGCGCCGAAGAAACGTTTCGGTTTGTGCAGCGCGTTCGCGTCCACGCCGCCGGAGAGAATCTTGCCGGAGTGCGGTTGCACGGTGTTGTAAGCGCGCGCAAGGCGCGTGATGGAATCGAGCAGGATGACCACGTCGCGCTTGTGCTCGATCATGCGTTTGGCTTTTTCGATGACCATTTCGGCGACCTGCACATGGCGCTCCGGCGGTTCGTCGAACGTGGAGGAAATCACTTCCGCGCCTTTGCACGAACGTTCCATGTCCGTGACTTCTTCGGGACGTTCGTCAATCAGCAGGATGAACAAATAAGCCTCCTTGTTGTTCTTCAAAATCGCGTTGGCAATCTTCTGCATCAGCACCGTTTTGCCCGTGCGCGGCGGCGCAACGATGAGTCCGCGTGTGCCTTTGCCAATCGGGCAAACCAAATCCAACACGCGCGTGCTCAACTCCGTCGCGTCTGTCTCCAAAATGAAACGCTTGTTCGGAAACAGCGGCGTGAGGTTTTCAAAATGCGTTTTGTCTTTCGCCTTGTCCGGCTCTTCGTAATCCACCGCTTCCACCTTGAGCAGCGCGAAGAATTTCTCCTTGTCCTTCGGCGGGCGAATCTGACCGGACACCACGTTGCCCGTCTGCAAATCAAACCGCCGGATCTGCGACGGCGAAACGTAAATATCTTCCGGGCAGGGCAAGTAGTTGAACGCCTGCGACCGCACGAAACCAAAACCTTCCGGCAACACTTCAATCACGCCTTCGGAGAACAACACGCCCTCGCGCTCCGCGTTCTTCGAGAGGATGTGGAAGATGACCTCGTGCTTGCGCATCGTGCCGAAATTCTCCACGCCGTAATCGCGCGCCATCTGGTTCAGTTCGCTCATCTGCATCGCTTGCAGCTTGGCGATGTTCAGCGACTTCGCGATTTTGTCGCGGTCAGGCCGCTGGCTCTGCGCGTGCTCGAATTGCTGTTGGCGACGCTCCTGATATTTCACTTCCTCCTCGCGCGCGTGGTCGGGTTCCATCGGCGCGTTTGGCGGCTGGAGATGCTCCGAGCGCGGCTGCACGCGCGGCTTGGGCGGCAACATCGGCACGGCGGACGCGGCAGGCGTCTCATCGTGCGGCGGAAACATCGGCTCGCCGTCGGCGGTAAATTCCGGCTTGCGCGGCTTGGGCTGCAAGTTGAGCGAATCATCGGCGGGCTTCTGCTCGGCGGCGGATTTCGGCGCGCGCGGTTTGAAAACTTTCTTGGTCGTAGCTTTGGGCGGCATATTAAAATGTAGTTAAAATGGATTGGTTAAAATTCCAGACGCAGCGGCTGAATTTTCGCAAAGGGGAAAAAACAGCGTCCGCGAGGGACAGTGCGTTTGGGATTAGTTCTAACGGGCGGGGCGACCTGCCGGGAACGGCGAAACTATGTTCACCCGCGCGCCGCCGCGCAAGAAATTATTTCGACGGCAAAATCCGCTGGACGCCTGCGCGCGACGCGTTCACTTTGCGCGCCGCCAAATCCATGAAAAACTTTCTCCTCGTCTGTTCACTCACGGCGTTACTCACCGGCTGCGTCACGGCGCAAACCAACCACGTTGCGGCGTTCACTCACTGGCCACCCGGCACGTCGCCCGCCGAAATCGGCAAACGCGTGGCGGAAAATTTCGACGCGCGCAAATTCGAGTTCGAGTCCGGCAAGCGGCAGTTCGTCATCTACCCGGAAGTCATCGGTTGGTATGGCTCGCTCACCGTCGCGCAATTGACCGGCGACACCAACCTGCAAGCGCGGCTCGTCCGCAAGTTTGATTTCTTCCGCACCCCCGAGGGCGCGGCGCGCATCTCGACCAACGCACACGTGGACTTCCGCGTGTTCGGCGCGGTTCCGCTAGAGCTGTTTCTGCAAACGCAGCAAACCAACTTCCTCACACTCGGAAAAAATCTTGCTGACGCGCAATGGCAAAACCCCACGCCCGATGGCGTCACCGCCGAGGCGCGCTATTGGGTGGACGACATCTACATGATTTCCGCCGTGCAAGTGCAAGCGTTCCGCGCCACGCGCGACACGAAGTATCTGGATCACGCGGCGGTGACGGTAGCGACGTATCTGGACAAGTTGCAGCAACCGAACGGACTGTTTTTTCACGCCGCCGACTCGCCGTTTTTCTGGGCGCGCGGCAACGGCTGGTATGCGGCGGGCATGACGGAATTACTGCGTGAGTTGCCCATGAATCATCCGAAGCGCGCGCGCATTATGGCTGGTTACAAAACGATGATGGCGTCGCTGTTAAAATTCCAGAGCGACGAAGGCCGCTGGCGGCAACTGCTCGACAAGCCGGAGTCGTGGTTGGAATCGAGCGGCACGGGAATGTTTGCCTTCGCGCTCGTCACCGGCGTGAAGCAAGGCTGGCTCGACGAAAAAACTTACGGCCCCGCCGCGCGCAAGGCGTGGCTCGCGCTCGTCAAAAATCTCGACGCGGACGCGAACGTGAAAGACGTGTGCGTCGGCACGAACAAAGGCTTCCAAGAAGTCGGCGCGGACTTGGACACGCAGTTGAAGTTTTACCTCGCGCGCGGGCGCAAGACCGGCGACCTGCATGGGCAAGCGCCGATTCTCTGGACAGCGAGCGCGCTACTGCGCAATTGAAAAATTCACGGCGAACAAAAGCTCGCCAACCCGCGCGCCGTTCCTACACTCCGCCGCAGCTAGGAGATTTAAGGAGAATTTCATATGCGCCACGTCCCACAAAAACTCGCCATCGCGCGCGGTGAAACCCCCGCCGCCCTGCTCTTCAAAAACGCCCGCGTCGTCAACGTCTTCAGCGGCGAAATCCACAAGACCAACGTCGCCGTGGACGACGGCCGCGTCATCGGCTTCGGTGATTACAAGGCGAAGAAAGTCATTGATCTCAAGGGCGCGTATCTCGCGCCGAGCTTGATTGATGGACATTTTCACGTCGAGAGTTCCATGCTCACCGCGCCGGAGTTCGCGCGCGCCGTGGTTCCGCACGGCACGGGCGCGGTGGTGATTGACCCGCACGAATACGCCAACGTCCTTGGTCTCGACGGCATCCGCTACGTTTTGGAATCCACGAAAAATCTCGCCGTGGATTTCTTCATCATGCTGCCAAGCTGCGTTCCCGCCACGCACTTGGAAACTGCCGGTGCGAAACTCACTGCCGACGATTTGAAGCTGATGATGCACGATGAACGCATCGCCGGCGTCGCCGAGTTGATGAATTTCCCCGGCGTGTTCCTCGGCCACAAAAGCGAACTCGCGAAGATTGACGCGGGTAAAGGCAAAGCCATTGACGGCCACGCGCCCGGTTTGCGCGGCAAGAATCTCAACGCCTACGCGCTCGCCGGCATCCGCTCCGACCACGAATCCGTCGCCGTGGATGAAGCGCAGGACAAGCTCCGCCTCGGCATGCACATCCTCCTGCGCGAAGGCAGCACCGAGCGCAACCTCGAACACCTCCTCCCGCTCCTCAACGCGCACAACTCCCAGAACTGCTCCTTCGCCACCGACGACAAACTCGCGGGCGACCTCGTGAACGAAGGCCACATTGACCACGCCGTGCGGGTCGCCATTCGCGGCGGCGTGCCGCCCATCACCGCGCTCCAGATTGCGACCATCAATACCGCGCGCCATTATCGCCTCGCCAACCTCGGTGCGATTGCTCCGCGTTACTGGGCGGACTTCATCGTGTTCGACGATTTGAAAAACTTCCGCGTCCGCCAGACTTACAAGAAAGGCGTGCTCGTCGCCGACAAGGGCAAATATCTCGCCAAGCATCCGGCGAAAGTTTCCTTGCCGCGCAGCACGATGAACTTGCGCTACCAGCCCGGCGACTTCGCCGTGAAACCCAGCGGCACAAAAAAAATCAAAGTCATCGAGATTATCCCCAACCAGATTGTCACCAAGACCGCCATCGTCGCGCCGAAGATTGTGGACGGCCAGATAGTCGCCGACCCGTCGCGCGACATCTTGAAGATGGTCGTCATCGAACGCCACCGCGCCACCGGCAACGTTGGCGTCGGCTTCGTGCGCGGGTTCAAACTCAAGCGCGGTGCCATCGGCTCCACCGTCGCGCACGACGCGCACAACGTCATCGTCGCCGGCACGAACGACGCCGACATCCTGCGCGTCATTCA
>JBJOPC010000081.1:0-4128 GCA_046050965.1 Verrucomicrobiota bacterium
AGAATGGTGGCGTCTTTGGTGACGTGGAGGTTGACGCCGCTCTTCAGATGAATCGCACCCGTGAGAAACTTCCCGCTCGGCACGACCACGCGACCGCCGCCCGCCTTGTTACAAGCCGCGATGGCGTCGGCGAAGGCTTTGGAACAATTCGCCGCGCCGTCGCCCACCGCGCCGAACTTGGTCACGTCAAAGTCGCGCGCAGGAAATTTTGGCGGCACGATGCGCGCGAGAATCTTTGGTAACTGCGCCCATGGATCGCCTGCGTCAGTTTTGGCGACGGGCGTGGTAGCCGCGCAAGCAGTGAGCGCGAAAGTGACGGCGAGCGACAGCATCAGGGCAGGGGAGTTCTTCATGGTAAATATATTTTAGGTGGACGGAACGCGCGGAAAATAGTTTCGCGAGCGGCGGTGTGCAATAGGTTTGTTCAGTTTGAACAACTCCCGGCGTGGCTTGTCAACGAACTGTGCCTTGGCTTACTATCCGCCTCCCGCTCGCGCGGACACGATGACCAGCCCGACTAAATTTCATTACTTCGACAACAATGCCACCACGCGCATCGCGCCGGAAGTGCTCGCGGCGATGTTGCCGTTCCTCACCGACCTCTGGGGCAATCCCTCCAGCGCTTACGGCTTCGGTCATCAGTTGACCAAACACCTCGAACACGCCCGCGCGCAAGTCGCCGCGCTCATCGGCGCGGAGCCGAAGGAAATCATCTTCACCAGTTGCGGCACGGAGAGTAACAACGCCGCGATTCACGCCGCGCTCGTGGCGCATCCGAGCAAGCGTCACGTCATCACCACCGCCGTCGAACATTCCGCGAACATCAAGTTTACTGCGCATCTCAAAAAGATGGGCTTCGAAGTCACGCTCTTGCCCGTGGAATCCGACGGCTCGCTGGACATTCACGTCTTGGATCAAGCCATTCGTCCCGACACCGCCATCGTTTCCGCCATGTGGGCGAACAACGAAACCGGCGTGTTGTTTCCCGTCGAAGAAATTTCCGCCATCTGTCGCAGTAAGTCTGTGCCGTTCCACACTGACGCCGTGCAAGTCCCCGGCAAATTAAACATGGACGTGAAAGATTTGGACGCCGATTTTCTCTCACTCTCCGCGCACAAGCTCCATGCGCCCAAAGGCGTCGGCGCACTTTACATCAAGGCGCACACACGCTTCGCACCATACATCATCGGTGGCAGTCAGGAACGCGCGCGTCGCGGTGGCACGGAAAACGTCGCGTCCATCGTCGGCTTCGGCGTGGCGGCGGAACTCGCGCAAAAGAATTTAGCCGACGAACAAACCCGCGTCCGCGCGCTCCGCGACCGTGCCGAGCAAGCCATTCTCAAAACCATCCCGCAGACCGTTCGCAACGGCGACCGCGACAATCGTCTTTGCAACACGAGCAACTTGTCCTTCGCGCACACCGAAGCCGGCGACATCCTCAAAGCCCTCGATCACCACGGCATTTGCGCCTCCAGCGGTTCCGCTTGCACGACTGGCTCGCTGGAACCCTCGCACGTCCTCACCGCGATGGGACTCGATGCCGCCCGCGCCCGTAGCAGCATCCGCTTCAGCTTTGGTCATTACAATACCGACGCCGACGTGGACGCGTTGCTCGAAAAACTTCCCGGCATCATCAGCAAACTCCGTTCGCAAAAATAATTGACCGCAATTAACAATCCGCGACACTCACCGCCCGCCCAAATCGTAATTATGAAAAACATTGTTCTCATTCTCGTTAGCGCGCTGCTTGGCGCCGGACTCGCCTTTCCGATTATTTCCCAAAACAACGCGGCCAAAATCAAATCGCTACAGACCCAAATCCAAACGTTGCAAGACAGCCAAGCCAGTGCCGTCGCTGCGCCTGCCCCCGTCGCGGGCGGCGAATCCCCCGTGCGCTTGCTTCAACGCCTGAACACGCTCGACCCCGTCCCGCACGCCAATCGCGCCAAAATCACCCGTCAAATTGTCCACGATCTCCACGAACTCACGCTCCAAGGCCAGCCCGCGCTCGCCGACATCCGCCGCTTTCTCGCCGAAGGCAAAGACATTGATTACGTGTTCACTGACGAACGTCCCCAAGCGGAAAATTTTTGGGCATGGCATCCCGGCCAGCCGCTCAAGGTCGGCGAATTTATTTTGCCGCCTTCGCTTCGTCTCGGACTGATTGATGTCTGCCGTTACATCGGCGGCGAAGATGCGGAAGTCACGTTGGCCTTCGTTCTGAATTCTTCCAAGCGCGGCATTGAAGTCGCCTGCTGCGCGCAGATTCTCGACAGCATGAACAAAGGCAGTTACCACGAACTCGCCGACGGCGTTGCCAAACGCATCCTCGCCAGCCCGCCCCAAGGCCGTGGCCCGCTCGACGCCATCTCCACCTCCTGCCTCACCGCCATGCTCATTGCTCATGGCGACACCTCCCTCGTCCCCAGTGCCAAAGAAGGCATGATCAAACCCGACCACACCCTTGACGTGGAAGCCACGCAATACCTCATCGGCGTGAAAAAAGAAAAAGGCGTGGCCGACCTTTACGAAGCTTACAAAAAATCCGACACCACCACCGACACCCGTCACAAACTCGCCAGCCTCTCGCTCAACTACGTCGGTGTTAGCCCCGAAGCCGACCAGATGGCCGGCGAAATGTTGAAGGACGACACCATGGATTCCAACACTCGCTCCGTGAACATCCTCATGCTCGCGAACGCCGTCCCCGGTATGCACTCTACCGTTCCCATCACCGCGCCCGTCGCCGCCAAGCGCATTGAATTTCTCCAAGGAGTCGCCACTGCCAGCAAGAGTGAACAGATTACAAAGGCCGTCGCTCAAGCCGTTACTGCACTGCAAGCGATTAAGTAACCGTAGGCGGGTGCTGCCAGACGAGTGGCAGCGGATAAAAACACGAGCAAGCCGCTGGCCGTTTCCCTAATCCTTGCCCGTCGGGAAAATTTATTTCGCCGGGACTTTTTCGCGGGCGACAATTTCGCGCATGGCTTGCACGTCGAGCTTATCCTTGTCGCGCCACGAGCCTTCCTTGAGAAAAATTAAATAGATACGGGATGCGGACGCTACTGGTTTCCAAATACCGCAGGCGCGGGCGGAAGTCATCCAGCGACTTGCCGCGCATCCAGATGAACATATCGAGGATGAAATCTTCAATCAGACGGATTGAACCTTCCTTAATGGTGAAGTCTTCAACCTTGAGTTCGCGCGCCCAGCCTTCACCCCATTGCTCCAGACAAGGCAGAAGTTTATGAAGGTTCTCCGGTGAATCGCTGATGATAATGTCGGCGTCATCGGTCGCACGGATATAGCCATTCATGGAAATGGCAATGCCGCCGACCACTGCGAAATCAACCCCGCTGCAAACGAGGGCGACCAACAGTTTTTCGAACGGGAAAAAGTTCTCCGGCTGGGAATTCATTTTTGGCGAACTTGAGGTTTTCACTTCCGCCATTCATCAATCAACGACGCCACGAGCGCCGTCCAGCCGGTCTGGTGTGATGCGCCCAAGCCTTCGCCGGTGTCGCCGTGGAAATATTCGTGGAAGAGCGGTAGGTCGCGCCAGTGCGGGTCGGTCTGGAATTTCTTTGACGTGCCGTGGATGGCGCGGCGGTCTTGGGCATCGCGGCCGAACATCTGGATGAGGCGGTTGGAAAATCCGTGCGCCATCTCTTCGAGCGTCACCTCTGCGGTAGGGCGCGTCACTCCGTGCGCGCCGTCGGCGGGCAGAGAACTGCCCGCCCTACCTAAATCTGGCACGGTGAAGGATTCGCCGTAAGCCTTCCGTAATTTGCGCAGCGACTCAATCATCATGAAACTCGTCGGCAGCCAGATCGGGCCGCGCCAGTTGGAGTTGCCGCCCTTCAATTTCTCCAGCGCCTCCGCCGGTTCGTAGCGCACGGTGCTGGACTCGTATTGCACGGGATTTTTCTCGTGAAACTTCGACAGCGACCGCAGGCCGTAGTCGCTGCGGAACTCGGCGGGATTCCACACGCACGACAGCACGCGGCGCATCTGCTCCGGCGGAATGACGGCGAGCACGTGCGAAGTCTGGCCGTCCACTTGCAACGTCGTCACGCACGGCTCGACGAGGTCGGGGCGGTTCTTCATCACCCAATGGAAATTTTTATA
>JBJOPC010000082.1:0-7219 GCA_046050965.1 Verrucomicrobiota bacterium
CCACGGGCTTCACCTGTTTTACCTATTTGTTCCTTCGTGATATGCACGCGCCAGAATTTCATGCGGAGTGGGCGTTTTACATGATGTGGGT
The DNA here is from genome assembly GCA_046050965.1 of Verrucomicrobiota bacterium. Lineage (GTDB taxonomy): Bacteria > Verrucomicrobiota > Verrucomicrobiia > Limisphaerales > JAFMIX01 > JAFMIX01. The sequence goes on from JBJOPC010000082.1 coordinate 92, forward strand.
TTATTATGGAATCGGATTGGTCATTTCAAATCGGAGGTATAAATGAAAAACCGCCTTCGCGAGCTGCGCGCGGGGAAAAATGCAAAGCAAAACCTGACCAACCGCCGCTACAAATAAATTTATGAAACTCAAATCAAAATATACCAGACGAATGATTGTCGGCGGCCTCGCGTATGTGTGTGGCATCTCGGCATGGCAACACTTCGCCTTGCAGCATTCGCATTCGCCATACAGATACTGGATCATTCTCCTGCCGATGCTGCCATTTATCTATTGCGCCATCACCTTTCACCACCACATCACCAAAGAAAAAGATGAAATGTGGAGAAAGATCATCGCGGAATCGCTGGCCTTTTCGGCGACGGCCACGGCTTCGACCTGCGTTGGCTATGTTTTTCTCCGTGGCATGGGCGCGCCGGAATTTCAGGCGGAGTGGGCGTTTTACATGTTGGCTGCCTACTATTGGATCGGGGCATTCTTTTCATGGCGGAGGTATAAGTGAAAAACAAATTGCGCGAACTGCGCGCGGCGAAAGAATGGTCGCAGTCCGATCTGGCCGACAAGCTCGGCGTCTCGCGCCAGACCGTGAACGCCATCGAGACGGAGAAATACGACCCCAGTCTGCCGCTGGCTTTCAAAGCGGCGAAACTATTCAAGTTGCCCATCGAGGAAATCTTCGAGCCGGAGAAAGAATAGCTGACTACTTCGCTGCTAACTTTTCCCGCCGCCGCAACTGGCGTTCGCGCTGCTTCGTTTCGCTCGCGAGCAATTCCTCCGCGCACCACCCCCGCGCTTGCGCCAACTCGGCCAGCGCGAAAAGCTCTTTCGCTAAGGCGGCCTTGCTCGCGGTTTTTTTGGGTGAGTCGGCGATCAACTTTGCTTTGCGCGCTTTCTTCACGAGTTTTTCCGCGCGCAGCAGTGCGGGCAGATGCTTCGGGATACCGTCGAGCACAGACGGACGTTCGTGCTTCGTGCCATCCTTCTCGGCCTTTTTGATTTTTTCCCAGTTCGTCCAAACTTCGTCAATGTCCTTAACCTTGGTCGTGCCGAAGACGTGCGGATGGCGACGGATTAATTTCTCCACCAGCGTGCGCGCGACTTTTTCAAAATCAAACGCGCCTCGCTCTTTCGCCATCTGCGCGTGGAAAACCACCTGCAACAGCAAGTCGCCCAACTCCTCGGCCATCTCGTGATCGTCGTCGGCTTCGATGGCGTCCACGAGTTCGTAGACTTCCTCGATGGCGTGGCGGCAGAGGGAGCGGTGCGTCTGCTCGCAATCCCACGGACAGCCCGTGGGCGAACGCAGCTTGGCCATGACTTGGAGCAGGTCGTTGAGAGCGGAGTTTTTTTTCATTTTTTAGCCACAGATGTTCATAGATGAAACACAGATGGGAGGCATCCGCAGATTTCGCAGATGGACGCAGATTGTGTTCGGCTTTTTTGCATCTGCGTTAATCTGCGAAATCTGCGGACAAAAAATCTGTGTTTCATCTATGAACATCTGTGGCTTAAAAATCAAAGAATCACCAAGTCATCGCGATGCACGAGTTCTTCCTTGGGCAGATTTTTCCCGCGCACGGCGGCGGAATCAAAACGGGCCAGCCCGCGCGCGAACTCCGTGCCGTCTGCGTCGCACACGCGCACCACGTCGCCCGCAGCGAACTCGCCTTCGCACCGCGTCACGCCGGGCGGCAGCAGGCTCTTGCCTTTTTCGCGCAACGCCAGCTTCGCGCCGTCGTCCACAAACAACGTGCCTTTGGGATGATGAAAAAACGCGATCCAACGCTTGCGGCTTTGCAGCTTGTCCGCCTGCGGCACGAAGATGGTGCCTTCGTCCGCGCCCGCGACCACGCGCGCGAGCGTGCCGCGCTTCTGGCCGGACGCAATCACCAGCGGGATACCGGAGCGCACAACGATTTTCGCTGCCTGAATCTTCGACGCCATCCCGCCGACGGCTGTTTCGCTGGTCGTGCCACCTGCTATTTTTTCCAAATCCGCGTCAATCTGTTCGATGACGGAAATAACTTTCGCATTCGCCGCCCCAAAGTTTTCAATCACGCCATCCACCGTCGTGAGAATCACCAGCAAGTCCGCCGGCAACAGCGACGCCACAAGCGCGGAGAGCTTGTCGTTGTCGCCGAATTTTATTTCCGTGAATGAGACCGCGTCGTTCTCGTTGATGATGGGCACGACGCCGTGTTTGAGCAGCGTGACGAGCGTGTTGCGCGCGGCGAGGTGACGCTCGTGATGTTGCAAGTCATCGTGCGTGAGCAGGACTTGTGCGACGGTGAGTTCGTGCGCGGCGAAAAGCTTTTCATAGGTCGCCATCAAGCGTGACTGGCCGACAGCGGCGCAGGCTTGTTTTTCCGCGAGGTCAGTCGGGCGCGATTCAAACCCGAGCGCGCCCATGCCCGCGCCGACCGCCCCGCTGCTGACGAGCACGACTTCCTTGCCCGCCGCGCGCAACGCCGCCACCTGCGCGACGAGTTGCTCCATCTGCGCGAGGTCGAGCCGTTTGCTGGCATCGGTCAGCACGCCCGTGCCGAGCTTGACCACAACGCGGGAAATATTCTGGAGCAATTCACTTCGCACGGGTGGTTGGTAACAAATCACGCGCGCAGTGTCGAGCCAGCGCACGGAAAGTTTGATTTCAAATTTGTGCGCCACATAATCCGCCGTGTTGGTTCGTTTCAACAAAGCTGAAATTCTAGTTTTATGCCCGCTGAAAAACTTTCCGTCGCGCAAAAAGCGCTCGCCATCAACCTCGACAATGCCAAATACGGCGCGTTCGCCGAAATCGGCGCGGGGCAGGAAACCGCGCGCTGGTTCTTTCGCGTGGGCGGTGCGGCGGGCACAGTCGCCAAAACTATTTCTGCCTACGACATGGCCGTGAGCGACGCCATCTACGGCCCTGCCGACCGCTACGTCAGCCGTCGTCGCTTGCAGGCGATGCTCGATCATGAGTGGGAATCGCTCGCCACACAGCTCGGCAAAACGCGTGGCGATAAAAGCACCTTCTTCACCTTCGCCAACACCGTCACCACACGCAGCTTCACGCGCAAAGACGAAGGTCACGGCTGGCTCGGTGTGAAATTCCAGACGCAACCGCACGAGGCCTCGTCGCAAATCATGATCCACGTGCGCCTGCTTGACGACGACACCGTGCGCGAGCAGGAAGCGCTCGGCATTCTCGGCGTGAACCTGATTCACGGCGCATTTTATTTGCACGGTGGTCCGACGAAACTCATCGGCTCGTTGCTCGACGATTTGGGTGCAGGCCGTGTCGAGGTAGACATGATTAAATTTTCCGGCCCGCGTTTCGCTGGCCTGGACAACCGCTTGATGGCCTTGCAGCTCGTTGAGCAGGGCTTGGCTGAAGCCGCGTTATTCACCGCCGACGGCGAGGCGGTCATCCCCAGCGAACTGCTTTACAAAAAGCCCGTGCTCGTCGAGCGCGGCAGTTTTCGGCCGCTCACCAATCCCATGCTCGAAATGCTGGAACTCGCGCAGGCGCAGTTCACTCGGGAGAAATCACTCGCGGGCGAACCACCCGTGACGCTGTTCGAGATGACGCTGCGCCAGTTGCAGGTCGGCGACAAAATTGATCACCGTGATTTTCTTGATCGCGTGGACACGCTCGGCGCGCTGGGCAAGCCGGTGTTGATCTCCAACTTTCTCCGTTACCATCGTCTCGTCGGCTACCTCTCGCGGCACACACAGAAACCCGTCGGCCTGCCCATCGGCCTCGTGCGGTTGCGTGATGTGCTGGACGAAAAATTTTACACCGACCTCGCGGGCGGCCTGATGGAATCGCTCGGCCAGCTTTTCAAAAACGGCGCGCGCCTCTACGTCTATCCCTCGCGCGACAAAAAAAACGGCGCACTCACCACGGTGAAAAATCTCGAAGTTGCCCCGCACCTGCGCCACCTCTACGCGCACCTCGTCGAAAATAAATTCATCGAAGACCTCACCGGTTATCGCGCGGAAAATCTCACCGTCTATTCCACTGACGTGCTGGAGAAAATCCACGCGGGCGACGACGCTCTCGCCACTCTCTTGCCCGTGCCCATTTTCGAAACCATCAAGTCGCGGAAACTTTTCGGCTGGGGCGGCCAGTGAGCTAACCACGCCCACCAAAAATTGCTTTGAACGAATCCGCCAGCGTGGAGTCGAAGTGACGATGAAATTGAAAACCAAACGGCACTCGCAAGCCGTGCCCCGCCCTGCCCGACTGCCCGAACTGGGCGGTTTGTCCAGCGCGTGGTTGCGGCGTTACGGTGGAATTTTTTCTGTCACCTCGCGCCGCCTGCGCGCGTCTCGCCTTTCCGTTACCCGGAATAACTAAACCAAAAATCAAACTATGAAAAACTTGTTCACCTTCGCCACTGCGCTCGCGTTCGCCGCCGCGCTTCACGCCGCCGACATCGGCAAACCTGCACCCGACTTCACTGGCAAAGACCTTGATGGCAAAACCGTCAAGCTCGCCGACCTCAAAGGCAAAATTGTCGTGCTCGAGTCCTACAACTACGACTGCCCGTTCTGCGCGAATCATTTCAAGAGCGGTGCCATGCAGCAGTTGCAGCAGGAAGCCACGGCCAAAGGCGCGGTCTGGTTGCTCGTCAATTCCGTCAACGCCAAGCACCCGAGCCATCGCACCGTCGAGGCCGCGAAGAAAGAATTGACCGAGCAACGCATCGGCAGTGCGACGTGGATTGACGACACCGACGGCACGATTGGCAAACTCTACGGCATGAAAACCACGCCGCATATGTTCGTCATCGGCAAAGACGGCAACCTCGCTTACCAAGGCGCGATTGACGACGACGCCTCACCCAAGCACGACCCGCGCGCCGCTCGCAACTACGTCCGCGAAGCCGTGACCGCGCTGGCCGACGGCAAACCCGTGGCCACGACCGAGACCAAGCCCTACGGCTGCGGCGTGAAATACGCGGAATAATTTCTTCCCCCATCCCCGCGAACCAACCCTCGCAAATCAACAAGGCCGCACGGTGTGCGGCCTTGCTCTTTTTGGGGCGAAGTTGAAAGTTGAAAGTGGAAAGTTGAAAGTGGAGCATGACGGCGGTTGGTAGTTATTTTTTATGAAGGCAAAAGCGGCAAAGAAATTTTCTCACCTCGATGCGCGCGGCGCGGCGCGCATGGTGAACGTGGGTGCGAAGCCCGTGCAGTTCCGTCGCGCGGTGGCGACGGCCACGCTCGTGTGCCAGCCCGCGACCATCCGCGCACTGCGGGCGCAGGCGTTGCCCAAGGGCGACGTGCTGGCGGTGGCGAACGTGGCGGGGATTCAAGCGGCGAAGCGCACGGGCGAGTTGATTCCGCTGTGTCATCCACTGGGTTTGAGCTGCGTGGAAATTAGTTTCCAAGTGCAGCGTGACCGCATCGTCGTGACGTGCGCGGCGGAGACGAGCGCGCAGACCGGCGTGGAAATGGAAGCCCTCACTGGCGCGAGCGTGGCCGCGCTCACGCTCTACGATATGTGCAAGGCGGTGGACAAAACGATGCGGGTAGAAGCCGTGCGCGTGGTGGAAAAAACTAAAAAACCATTGCCGATTTCCGATTGATGATTGCCGATTTCTGAAAACAAAAAACGCCGCTGGAGTTTTCCAGCGGCGTTTTGGTTTTCAAAGTTCGCTCACGGCACGGTCAGGACATAGAAGCGGCGCGGGCGGCTGGCGATTTGCGTGTCGGTGAAGGTTTGCAACGCGCCGGTGAAGGTGGCGTTGGTGAGCAGCGTCCAGGTGTTCGTGATGGGCGTGGCGGCGAGGTTGGTGCTGGCCCAGATGCGGTAGGTGCTGCCGACGTTGCCGCTGAAGGAGAATTGCACGTTCGTGCCGTTGGCGAGCGCGGTCTTGGTCAGCACCACGGGCGCGACGGAACCGGCGGCGATACTGATCGTGCCATCCACGGCGAGGCTGCTGGTGTTCCAAACTTGTGTGCCGCTGGGGGTGGCGGGCGAAAGCGCGGCGAAGGAACCGCTATAGCTCGCGGCGTCGAACAATTTGAAGGATGTGCCGTTGGTGAACGTGCCACCGAGATTCGCAAGCGACAACGTGCCGCCGTAAGTCACGCTGGCGAGGCCGGTGATGAGGTCGTTGGTGTGCGTGGCGGCGTTAAGCTCCATGGCGGTGGTGCTGCCGGGGTTGAGGTAGAGGTTACCGCTCATCGTGAGTGTGCCGAGAGAATTACCGGGCGCGAGTGTGGCGTTGTTGGTCACGTTGCCCGCGATGGTTCCGCTGCCGCCGAGTGTGCCGGCACTGATGGTGACGGAGTTGGCGGAGGAGTTGCCGTTGAGATATAGCGTGCCGCTGCCGGTCTTGGTGAGGTCGCCGCTGGAAACGTCGCCGGTGAAAATAGTTTTGGCGGTGTTGTCCACTTGGATGGTTTTGGCCGCGCCGCCGAGGTTCACAGGGCCGTAGAGCGTGAGATCGGAACCGCCTTTGATGATGAGCGCTTGCCCGGCAGAATTGAGCGTCACGTCGTTGCCAACAGAGCGCGCGCCGCCGACGGCAAAGATGGCGGTGTAAGTGGCGTTATCTTGGGTGAGCGCGGCCGTGCCGAGCGGCCCGGAGGTAATCGCACCCGCCGCACCGACGGAATCAATGCCGAAACCAATGCTGCCTTCGCGCAGCAACGTGCCGCCGGAGTAAGTATTTGCGCCGCTGAAAATCGTCGTGCCGGTATTGGCCACATCGCTGGAACCCCAGCGGCGTTGATATTGCGCCGTGCCGGAAATAACGCCGCTGAAACTTTGTGTGCCAGCGTTGTTGTAGGAACGCCACGCGGTGAGGTTGGCGATGATTGGGCGCGTGAAGGTGAACCCGGTTCCGGCGAAACGCATTTGGTTGCCGGTCATCGTCAAAGTTCCGCCGGTTCCGCTGACGGTGTCGCTGGTCAATTGGGTTTCGCCGGTGGTGTTGTTCAACGTGCTATCAGCGGTAACGCTGACGGGGTTGGCAATGGCAATGCCGCCCGCGTTGACCGTGCCGCCCGCAAACACGAGCGCGCCGCTGCCGAGATTGGCGCCGCTGTTGACGGTCAACGTGCCGTTGCTCACGACCGTGCCGCCGGTGTGGGTGTTCGCGCCGGACAAAATCACCGTGCTGCCCGCGC
>JBJOPC010000083.1:0-18513 GCA_046050965.1 Verrucomicrobiota bacterium
CCGGAGCCGGGGACGTTGGGGTTGGGTTTGCTTGGCGTCGGGGTTTTGGCGTGGGCGCGGCGGCGGTGGCGTTGAGTTTGGCTCTTTTTGACCAACAACCTGCCAAAAACTTCATTTTTCATCAAAAATCGCCTGTTTTTACCGTTCCAAGGCGCGGCGGCACACGGCCAAGGCTCAGATTCCCGGCTCCAAGGTCGAAATTCCCACGCCCAAACCTCGCCTGACTGGCGTCCAAGGTCGAGATTCCCAGCGTTTTGGTCGGCGGCACATGGTTCGGATGCGGCGGTTCGCGGCCATGGCTTCGCGGTTGCAGCCCAGAGCGCGGCGGTTCGGGGTTGGCGGTCGGAAGTTTTGCCCCAGACCGGCGCGGTTCGGGGTTGGTGCGCGGCGAACGGTCGCCAAAGCAGCGGCGCGCGCACCTCGCGCTGCGCCGTCAGCGGCCAAGCCTGTGCCGCCAGAATTCTTCGTGTCCAAGCCCGTGCCTTCGTGGTTAAATCCGCTGCCCATGAAAACTAAAACCAATGCCAACCCCGACCGCTTCGTCATCATCATGGCGGGCGGCAAGGGCGAACGCTTCTGGCCCGTCAGCCGCGAGAAGACGCCCAAGCAACTCATCAAGCTGTTCGGCGACCAATCCTTTTTGCAGGAAGCCGTCGCGCGCGTGTTGCCACTCGTGCCGCTCCAGAATATTTTCATCATCACCAACGCTGCGCAAGCCGCCGAGGTGCGGAAGCAATTGCCGAAACTTCCCAAGGACAACGTGGTGGCCGAGCCGATTGGCCGTGATACTTGCGCCGCCGTCACGCTCGGCGCGGCGCTCGTCGGCGCGCGTTCCACCACGGGTGTCATGGCCGTGTTGCCCGCCGACCACGTCATTCCCGAGGCGAAGAAGTTTCAGCAAGTTTTGTCCGACGCCTTCGAGGTCGCGGCCAAGGGACAAGCCATCGTCACCATCGGTATCAAACCCACCGAACCGGCGACCGGCTACGGCTACATCCGCACCGGCAACGAACTCCCCACGCCTGCGGGTGCGAAGAAAACCAAGACCACCTTCTTTAAAGCCGAGCAGTTCGTCGAGAAACCCAACTTCGACCGCGCGCTGGAATATCTCAACAGCGGCCAATACCGCTGGAACGCCGGGATGTTCGTCTGGAGTTTCATCACCGTCACCAACGGGCTGGAGAAACATCAACCCGAAATGTTCGCCGCTTGCCAACGCTGGTTCAAGGTCGCCGCCCATCCCGCCAAGCTCGCCAAAGTTCTCGCCAAGGAATATCCCGACGTAAAAAAAATCTCCATAGACTACGCCCTCCTCGAACCCGCGCAGAACGTCATCGTGGCCGACGGCGCGTTTACGTGGGACGACCTCGGTGCATGGCCGGCTCTCGCGCGGCATCTCAAAGCCGACGCCGAAGGCAATTGCGCCGTGGCCGACTTCATCCATGTGGACGCCGCGCGCAACATCATCTACGACGCGCGCAGCAAAGACCGTCGCACGCCCATCGCCGTCGTCGGCCTCCGCGACTCCATCCTCGTGCAAACCGACGACGCCGTCCTCCTCGCCCACAAATCCCAAGCGCAGAAAATCAAAGAACTCGTGAAGAAGATGGCGGACGACGCGCGGTTGAAGAAGTTAGTTTGAACAAGAAAGGAATTAATTCAAATGGAAACTCCTATTGTCAGCTATACCCAAACCCTGTTCAAAGGCACTGTGACCTTCCGCTTGTTCCCCGACAGGCTGCTGATGAATGGTAAAGTAACTTTCAAATCCGACTACGAGACATCCATCCCGCTCGCCTCACTCGACCCTGAATTTGCGACTCTGAACATTCGCCCTCGGGTATTTATGTTCTATGTCCAGTTTGCGCTCTTCGCATTCCTTGCGTGTGAGATGCTGGTTCGTCATTACCACCAACAATGGACTGATCATTTACCAGGTTTGTTGCTGATGTTGGGAGTAAGCTTCCTGATTGCTGCCGCCGCCACCTACCAAAAGGTGCATTTCGTTTGTTTCAAAAACCGAACCGGGAGGTATGCGCTTTACGTTGCACGCGCTGGCAAAGAAACCGGGCAATTTGATTCATTCATTGCAACACTCGTGAAGCAGATTAAAACCGCGAGCGAAGCAAGTTGAACCAAAGCAGAGCGCACGTCCTCCCTCACGCCTAATCCCGCCCGCCCCCCCGAGGCGCGGAAGGAAAGGCTCAAGGTTGGCGCACGGGCGGGCTTACTTCAAAAATAATTCCGCCGCGCTATCGGCGAAACGCAGGCCGAGGGGAGTCAGACGGAAACTTTCGGCGTCGCGGTGGGCGTGGTCGCGGGCGACGAGTTGTTGCATCTCTTCGCGCCAGTCCGCGCGGAGGTCGTGGGCGGTGGCACGGGTGAATTCGTCGAAGCGCCAGCCGGTGTTCATGCGGAGACCGAACGCAGCGATCTCCCCGGCGCGGCGCAGGGGGGAAAGTTCCTCGCGAGATTCGATGGCGCGTTTCCCCTTTTCGAGTTGGTCGCAGTAGAGTTGGGTGTTGCTCCAGTTCTTGGTGCGGACGCCGCCGACGTAGCCGTTGGCGCTGGGGCCGAGGCCGTGGTATTGGCCGCCGCGCCAGTAGTTGACGTTGTGCGCGCAAGCCAAGGACGGGAGGAAGGGTGCGGGGTGCGGGGTGCGTGAATTAACTTCTGACCGCTGACCGCTGACTTCTGACCGCTGGTCTTTCGCAAAATTGGCAATTTCGTATTGGTGGAAACCATGCTCGGTGGTGGTAGCGAGAAGTTCGTCGAACATCGCGCAACCGAGTTCTTCGTCCACGGAAAATTTGCCGGCTTTGAGTTGGTCGTAGAGCGGCGTGTCTTCTTCGTAGATAACTTCGTAGCTGGAGAGATGTTCACTCTGCATGGCAATGGCTTCGCGGAGCGTCGCGCGCCAGATGTCCATGGTCTGCGTGGGAATGGCGAACATGAGATCAAGATTGATGTTGGTGAATCCGGCGGCGCGCAGAATGTCGTAGGATTTGAAAACCATTTCGCGCGAGTGCACGCGGCCTAGGCGGTCGAGGAGATTTTCATCGAGCGATTGCACTCCCATGGAAATGCGGTTCACGCCGTAGTCGCGGAGGAGTTTGGATTTGTCGAGGGAGACGGTGGCGGGGTTGGATTCGATGGTGAATTCTTCCGCGCCGAGGAGGTTCAATTTTTCCATCGCGCGCAGGATGGTTTCCCACTGGCGCAAATTGAGGAGCGAGGGCGTGCCGCCGCCGAAGAAGACGGTGCGGGGCTGAAGTTCGTGGGCGACGAGTTCGAGTTCGCGGACGAGGGCGGCGACGTAGCGGTTGGTGAGTTCGCCGTTGGCGGCTTCGGAGTAGAAGGCGCAATACTCGCACTTGGCGGCGCAAAACGGGACGTGAACGTAGAGGCTGGTAATCAAAATAGTTGGGCGCGGCGGGCGCACGGGGAAATTAGCGGGCGCGCGGGAAATAAAGAAGCCCCCGTTTTTGCAACGGGGGCTTTCTGATGTTGGTTTAATTTTTATTTCGGTGCGCGCACGACGTGTTCGGCCTTGTGGCCTTTCTCGCTGGCGACGATTTCGTAGGTGACCGGCTCGCCTTCAACGAGCAAGCGGTAGCCCGTGGCGATGATGGCCGAATGGTGGACAAACAGTTCCTGTCCGCCTTCGTCGGTGATGAAGCCGAAGCCTTTTTTCTCGTTGAACCATTTCACTTTGCCGCTGGCCATAATGACTCCTGGGTTGCAGTTCCCGACGCGGGCAGCAAACGAAAAAGACACCGCTGAAACATTTCAGCCGGTGTCGGATTGCGGGTTGCAGTCATGGACGCGTCAGGGATTGACCGAACAATGATTTATTTTTCGGCACGGTCAAGAAATTGTTTTGCGGCGTGGGCGTTGGAGAAAAAATTTCTCCGTGCGTTTTAAGGCGCACGCGCTACCTTCCCCGCCATGACAATCTGGATTCTCGCCCTCGTTCTGTTCGCCATCCTTGCGGCTGTGGGTTACGCCCTCGGCGCGATTCGCGTCGGATTTTCGCTGCTAGGCCTCGTGGTCGCGTCGCTGCTCACCAGCCCGCTCACCAAACTGGCAACGCCCATTGTCAAATTTTTGCTCGCGCTGTTCAGCGTAAAAAATCCGCTCGTCATCTGGGCGGTCGCGCCGGTGGTGGCGTTCCTGTTCGTGCTCACGCTGTTCAAAATCGGCGGCAAGTTCGTGCATCACAAAATCGAAGTGCATTTCAAATACAAAGCCGGTGAGCTGCAATTCGCACTCTGGGAACGCATGAACAAACGCGTCGGCGCGTGCCTCGGCATCATCAACGGCCTCGTCTATCTGCTGCTCATCTCGCTCGTGCTTTACGTTCTCGCCTACACGACGACGCAGATAGCCATCAACGAAGATGGCCCCAAGCTCGTGCGCCTCGTGAACCGTGCCGGTCACGATGTGCAAGCCACCGGCCTCGTGCAAGCGGTGCGGGCGATTGACCCCGCGCCCGCGAGTTACTACGAAGCAGCGGACATCGTCGGGATGGTTTATCACAACCCGCTCACGCAAGGTCGCCTCGCGCGCTACCCGATTTTTCTTTCGATGAGCGAGCGCCCAGAGTTTCAGGCGTTGTCCACGGACAAAGAATTTTTGGAAATGCTGGATCGCCAAGCGCCCGTGCCGGAAATTCTCGCGAACCAAAAGACGAAAGACATCCTAAACAACGCGCCGTTGCTGAACGAAATCTGGGGACAAGTCGGCACGGACTTGCACGACTTGCACGACTACCTGAACACCGGCGTGTCGGCGAAATACGGCTCGGAGCCGCTGCTGGGCCGCTGGAATTTTGACGTGGCCGCGACCAGCCTCGCGCTGCGCCAGAACAAAGCGAGCTTGAGCGCGATCGAAAAGAAAAAGTTGAGCAGTTTTCTCGTCACCGCGTTTGGCCGCGCGATGATTGTGGCGATGCCGGACAAAAAACTTTCGCTGAAAAACTATCTCGGCATCAAGCCCGGTGAAGTGGTGAAGCCCGAAGATTTGACCAACCTCAAGAACACGGCCGGCACTTGGGAAAACTTGGACGCGAAATACTCGCTCGCCTTCGACGACTTCAAAGAAATGTCCGCGACGATTGAGAACGGGCGGCTCAAAATCAACACGCCGTGGTCGCCGCTCATCTTTACGCAGGACGAGTGAACGAAGCTTTCCAACCGAACCGGCGCGCAAATGTTTGCGCGCCGTTTTTTTGGCCGAATTGACTGGGGCGGTTTCTGAAAAATTTTAGCCGCATTGGGATAATCGCCCATTCTCCCTCACCCTTACCCGCTCCCGCTGGGAGAGAGAATAGCTGCGGAGCATTTCAGTTTTTCGTGAGTGCCGGGTGCGAATTCAGCCTTCTGAAAGTTCGTGCAGCGGCGAGTTGACTCCCTCTCCCAGCGGGAGAGGGAGAACAGCCACGCCTACCAACTCGGCTTCAAAACATTTTATTTCGCCGCCGTTTCCAATTTCAGCACGGAATTATTCGACCACGCCAGCTCGTGGTGATCCACGGTGAGAATGCGCGGCATGAGTTGAAGCTGGTGGCCGCCGAGTTCCAGCACGACCGTGCCGGGATGGTAAAGCAAATCCAAGAACACGCACTGGCCGCCCGGCACGGCATAAGGCGTGGGCGTGTTCAATTCAAAGAGCAGCGTCGTGGGCAGATTGGTTGCGGCGGCGAGCGCGGGCGTGGCGAGCGTGATTTGGATGTTCGTGAGGCCGAGGCGCGGCTGGTTGATGACGAGCGCGTTCGTAGTGAACGTCACTTCCCACGGGCCGTTCGTCACGCGGCGGTGTTCGATGACCGTGAAAATGGTGACGTAGAAAAACAGGACGATGAGGAAAACAGTGATAAAAATTTTGGCGGCGCGCACACGAAACGGTGACGAGGAAGACGGCTGGTTGTCAAGCAGCGGGAGTTGAGAGCCGAAGCGGTCGCAGCGCGCAAAATTACGGCAGGCGCAGGCGGAAGTATTGCTGCTGCATTGGCGCGCTGACAGGATTGGTGAAAATGAAACCGCCGTTCACGTCGCACGCGCCGGTGGTCAGCACGCTCCAGTTGCTGAATGGCGCGGCGACATTCGTGGCGGTGAGCACGCTGAACGGATAATTCGCCGCGCCGCCGCTGCCGCTGCTGACGAGGTTCGTGCCGTCGTAGGCAGGCGTATCGAACTGCGGCGCGACGGTTCCCAGCACGACGGACAAAATTCCGTTCGTGAGCGCGTTGGTGTTCCACGCGAGTCCCGCGCCGGGTGCCGCGAGCGTGACGCTGCTGAAACTCCCGCTGATGCTGCCCGCCGTGAAGAGTTGGAAACTGTCACCCACGGCAAACGAACCACCGGCGTTCACCACGTCAAGCGAACCGGCGACGGTGAATGCGCCGGTGACTTGCAAGAGGTCGTTGGTCGCGGCGTCCTTGCTGATTTCAAAACGCGTGGTGCTCGCCGCGCCGAGCGTGAGCGAACTGCCGCAGGTCAATTTGCCGAGGCCATCGCCGGGCGCGAGCGTGGTGGAGCTGGGAATCGTCGTAGCCGTGTTGATGCGGCCGTTGCCCCCCAGTGTGCCGCCGTTGAGGACAACGCTGTTGACCGTGGTGTCGGCGTAGAATGTGCCGGCGTTGTTCGTCACCGTGCCGTTGAAAACGTTTGTGCCGCTGAAAGTCAAACTGCCGTTGCCGGATTTAATCACGTTCAAACTCGACGCGCTGCCGGGCGCGAGGATGCCGGAGAAATTGTGATTGCCGTTGCCGTTGAAGGTGACGGTGCGCGCGCCGGTGGCGGTGGCTCCGGCGGTGAACGTGCCGCTGCACGTCAGCACCCCGACGTCGGATGCAAGCGTGTAGAGGTTGCCACCGCTGTTGAGCGTGAGGTTGCCGGTGAAGGCGTTTGTGCCATTGAGATTTTCGATCGCGGCAGTGGTTGCGGTGCGGCCGTTCAATGAAATGTTCGCGGGCAACGTCACGTCGCCGCTGCTGCCATCGAATTGGAACGTGGAACTCGCGGTGGCGGTATTACGGATTTGGATGAGCGTGACGTTGGCGAACGCCGCGACGCCGCTGATGCGTGTGACGCCGTCGAGCGCGGTCGCGCTCGAGGAGTCCACGTTAATCGTGCCGGAGAGCGAGTTGTTGCCGCGCAGAATTAACGTGCCAGCACCGTTCTTGGTGAAGCCCGTCGTGCCGGCGAGCGCGCAGGAAATCGTGGCGGTGTTGGTGACGGTGATGACGGGTTGCGTGTTCGTGCCGGGGTCGAGCGTGAGCACGCTGCCGCCGCTGTTGGTGAGCGTCCACGTTTGCGCGCCGCTCACGTCGCCGAATTTCAACGCGCCAATGCTGCGCGAAGAATCCAGCGTGACGGTGCGGTTGCCAGAAATATTTATCGTGCTGAAATCTGCGGTACTGCCTGCGCCGCTAGCAATGGTGTTGCCGCTCCACTTGTTCGTGTCGCTCCAGTTCGCGCTGCTGTCGTTCGTCCACGCGCCGTTGCCGAACAGCACGGGCGCAATAATCGTGAGTTGCGCGAACGCACTTGCGCCCGCCGCATCGGTGACGCGCACGGTGAAAATATTTGTGCCGCCGTCAGAGTTGAGCGGTGTGCCAGTGAGCGTGCCGTTGGCGGCGACGGTGAGCCAACTCGCGCCGCTGGCTTTGCTGTAGGTGAGCGTGTCGCCAGCGTTCGAGTCCGTGGCTTCGCCGACGAGGCTGTTGCTGTAGGCGACGGCGGTGACGGCGTTGGGGCGGACGATTTGGTTGGTGGCGAAACTCGGCGGCGTGTTGGTCAGCAGGCTGGAAATTTGCGCGGCGGTGAGCGCGGTGTCGGTGAGCATGACTTCATCGAGCCGCCCGGCGAACAGCGGATCGGCGAACTGGCTTTTGCCGAGATAATTTTTTGCAGGCGTGAGGGTCGCGGGTGAATTGGTGAAGCCCGTAGCGGACGCCGCGAGCGCGCCGTTGACGTAGAGTTTGGCTGCGCCGTTGGTCAGCGTGACGGCGAGGTGCGTCCAAGTGTTGGCGGCGAGCTGCGCGGTCTCAATGAATTGCTCCGTGCCGGTGCTGCTGATGGCGAAGCGCAGGGTGTTGCCGCCGGAACGCGGCGAGAGAAACATATAGTGCGTGGTGTCGTCGCCGAAATCGAAGATGCGCTGCCACTGCGAACTGCCCGTCCAATAAACCCACGCCGCGAACGTGAAGCTTGCACCGTTCGGAACGTTCGGCGGGAGTTGGATGAAATTGTTCACGCCGTCCAATTCCACCGCTTGCCCGGAATGTCCCGCGACGTAGTTCGGCAAGCCGCTGGCGAAACCGTTGTTGCCGAAACCGGAACTGTCGAGCGCGTTGGTGTTGAACTGAAGTTGCGCTACGCCGCGCGTCGCGCCGCTGGGCGGCATCGCCTGAACGTAGCCGACGCCCGAAGCTTTGTCACGATACACGATGCCCGCAGCAGTGAGTGCGCCGCCGGCATCCACCATCATGCGCTCGGTGCCGACCCAGTTGTAGACGGCATAGCGTTCGACGAACGGCGCGCTCTCAAACATATCCACGAACGTCTGCATTTTTGCGGCGTTGGCGGCGAGCGTGGGCGGCGTGGTGGTGCACCAGTTCGCGCCGTTGTTGTATTCGGTAATCCACACGGGACGCCCGGTGGTCTGATAAACGCCGAGGAGATAATTGTAAAACTGCGACGCCGATTGTTCGCACTTATACCAATGCACCGGGATGTAATCCACGCGGTAGTTCAGCGCGTCGGCTTGCGCGATGAAACTGTAAAGCCAACTCAGGCCCGTGCCGGTCGTGCCGGAATCGGACACGGCAGGCGCGCCGACGCGCAAGCCCGACTTGACCATGTTCGGCCAGTTCGCAATTGCGGTGGCGACGGTCATGTTCGCTTGATCGGTTTTGTCGGGTTCGTTGAAGCCGAGCGAGTGGGTGGAACCTTGTTTGGAGTTGATGTTCCCGTAGGCGTTCCAGTTCAAATCGTGGCGCATGGGAACGTATTCGGCGTCCGCGCCAGAAGCTGTGGAGTTGTCCCAGTCGTAACTCCAATAGGGATTCACCAAATTCTGCAACGCGCCCGCCCAACCTTTCTTGCTCGTCCAACGCCACGGCACCACGCGAATGAAACTGCTGTTGCGGTTCAACGTCGCGGGCAGCGCGCCGATTTCCAAATCGCCGTCCTGCGCGACGTAGTTCTGGCTGATGCCCGTGCCGTCGGCGTTCTGCGCGAAGGTGCAGGCGTAACCGCGCTTGAGCTTGAACGAACTGACGTTGCGGTTGAACGCGCCGAGGCCGGTGTCGGTGTAGTAGGTGTAATTGCCGAGCGTCGTGTTCGTGCCGAGAAAATTCTGGCCGCTGAAAATGGTGAGCGCGGCGAACGTCGGCGCGTGCGGCACGAACACCGTGCCGGGGCCGTATTGATCCACGCGCACGTTGCTGCCGGACACGGCGGACGCGCCGTTGATTTTAATCTGCGCGAGATACGCGGCGGCAGCGGACGGGCGCAGATTCGACAGCACGAACCAAGTGTCGGGCGTGGTGAGGTTGATGGTGCAGCCGGAGAGCGGCGGGTTCGTGCCGGTCACACGGACTTCGCAGCGGTTGCTCAAGTTGACCGTGGTGTTGACGAGCGTGGTGTAGGTCGCGATGCCGTTCGTGACGGTGATAATCTGCGCCGTAGCCAGCCTAACGCCCGCCAGCAAGATGGCCAAATACAACAGCCGCGATGGCGGAAGAAATTTCATTTCGTTGACTCGTGAGACGCGTGGAAAGTAGCGCACGACCGTGAGATTGTCATTCACTTCATTGGGTGAAGCGGAGCGCGGCGCAGTTGGAGTTCAAGCTTTGGCTTGTCGGCTGGGGAAGACGCTAAAGCGTGAACCCCAACGGCAATTCACCGCGCAAAAATCTGCCGGATGACGTCCTCAATCGGCACTTCTTGAATATCAATGTCGCTCACCGGCAGTTCGTCGAGCAACGCTTTGCAGACGGGGATGACGCGGTCGCGTTTCACTTTGAATTTGATGCTGCCGGAGTTTTGCTCGATGACTTCGCCGAACTTCGCAAGCACGTCGGGCACAAAAACTTTTCCGCCGTCCGTCTGAATCGTCACGAGTTTGTGATCAGCAAAACGATCGAGGACTTCGCTCAACTGACCGTCAAAAAAGATTTTCCCGTGGTCAATGATGATGACGCGTTTGCACAGTGCCTGAATGTCCACCATGTAGTGACTCGTGAGCAGAATCGTCGTCTTGCGCTGGGCGTTGTGGTGGCGGAGAAATTCGCGGACGGTTTTCTGCGAGACGACGTCGAGGCCAATGGTCGGTTCGTCGAGGTAAAGAATTTTCGGCGCGTGCAGTAGCGCGGCGATGAGTTCCATCTTCATGCGCTCGCCGAGGGAAAGTTCGCGCACGCTCACGTTCAGCTTGTCGCGGCAGTCGAGCATCTCGGTCATCTCCGCGACGGTGCGCTCGAACTGCGCGGGGGCGATGCCGTAAATTTTCGCGTTCAACTCCAGCGATTCGCGCGCGGGCAAATCCCACCAGAGTTGGTTCTTCTGACCGAGCAACAGCGCGAACTGCCGACGGTAACCATCGTCGCGTTCCCACGGCGTGTAGCCCAGCACTTTGGCCGTGCCGCTCGTGGGGTAAAGCAAACCGGCGAGCATCTTGAGCGTGGTGGTTTTGCCCGCGCCGTTCGGGCCGAGGAAGCCAACGAGTTCGCCGGGTTCGATGGCGAAGCTGACGTGGTTAGCCGCGAGCGTGGTCTCGTAGTCGCGATGGAAAAGTCCCTTGAGCGCGCCGCTGAAGCCGGGCTTTTTTTTGTAAGACTGAAAGGCTTTGGTCAGCCCACTGACTTCGATGGCAGCCATAAAAAATGGCTCCAGAGGAAGGACTCGAACCTTCAACCACACGATTAACAGTCGCGTGCTCTACCATTGAGCTACTCTGGAACGCAAAGGGACGCGCAAAATACAAACCGACTTGCGGAGCGTCAATATGTTTTGCCGGAAATTACGGTTGTTTCAACTTTTCCGTCCGCGCCCACACGCCGGAATGGGAAAAACTTTTGACACCGCCGGTCAACTTACCTACCGTTCGGTAGGTTTTATGGCCAAGGTAAAAAAGCTTTCCGTTCCCACCGACGATTCCGCCACGCGGCGGCTTATTTTGCGCGCCGCGCTCAAGCGATTCGCGCACTCTGGCTACTCGGCGGCGTCCGTGCAGCAGATTGTGGATGACGCCAAAGTTTCCAAGCCGGCGCTCTACTATTATTTCAAAGACAAGGCGGGGCTGTTCCGCGCGCTGGTGCATGAGGCGCATGACGAGCGTTACCGGCTGATGCACGAGGCAGCGGCGCGCACGACGGGGATTCGCGCGCAGCTTGCGGAAATTCTCAACGTCCTCTTCGCCTACGTGCAGGAGAACCGCGAGCTGATGCGTATCGCGTTCGCCACGATGCTCGCCGCGCCCGGTGAAGTTCCGGACGACCTCGCACACGGCGAGAAGTGCGAGCGCAACTTCGAGTTCGTTCACTCGCTGATGAAGGCCGCGCAGAAGGCAGGCGAGTTAGACAAAACGTTCGACAGTCAGGAACTCACAATCAGTTTTTACGGCGTGGCAAATTTTTATTTGGTCTCGCATCTCGTCTGCCCGGATTTTTCATCGGGTAAAAAAACGGCGGCACGCGTGGTGGATTTATTTCTCACGGGCGCAGCGGTGAAGAAACGCAAGGGCTGAAAATTTTCCAAGAAGTCATCATGAAATTGAACAAAACCATCGCAATCATCCTCGTCGTCATCGTGTTCGCCGTGCTGGCGGGCGTGAAGGCGATGCAAATCGGCACACTCATCAGCGCGGGCAAGTCCTTCGTCATGCCGCCGGAGACGATTTCTTCCGCCGTCGCGCACGAGGAAACGTGGAGCGACGCCATCCCTAGCGTGGCGTCCATCACGGCGGCGCAGGGCGTAACGCTCACGGCGGAAATTCCCGGCACGGTCAGCGAGATCGCGTTCGAGTCTGGCGCGGTCGTGACGAACGGCCAGTTGCTTGTGCGGCTCGATACTTCAACGGAAGCGGCGCAGTTGCGCGCGATGGAAGCGGAAGTGGCGTTGTGGAAATTAAATTTCGCCCGCGCGCAACAACTCGTGACGAACAACGCCATGAGCAAATCCGAACTCGACGCCGCCGAGGCCACGCTCAAGCAGGGCGAGGCGAACGCCGACGTGATTCGCGCGGCCATCGCCAAGAAAAACATCCGCGCTCCGTTCGCTGGGCGCACCGGCATCCGCATGGTCAATCTCGGCGCGTATCTCGACAAGGCCATGCCGGTCGTCTCGCTGCAATCGCTCGCGCCACTGTATGCCGAAGCGATGCTGCCGCAGCAGTCGCTCGCCGCACTCAAGCCGGGTTTGCCGGTGAAAATTTCCAGCGACGCGTATCCGGGTAAAACTTTTGGTGGCACACTCACGGCCATCAATCCCGACTTCGATTCCGCGTCGCGCAGTGTGCGCGTGCAGGCGACGCTGGCGAACGAGGAGCAGGCCTTGCATCCGGGGATGTTCGCGCGGATTGAAATCGCTTTGCCGGATCAGGAAAAAGTTCTGGCCGTTCCCGCGACGGCGGTTTTGAGCGCGCCGTTTGGCGACTCGGTTTTTGTCATTGAGAACTCCACGAACGCGAGCGGCGGGTTGGTGGTGCGGCAACAATTTGTGCGCGTGGGTCGAGCAAAAGGCGATTTTGTGAGCGTGTCCGGCGGGCTAAAGGTCGGCGAACGCGTGGCAGCATCGGGGTTGTTCAAACTCCGTAACGGCATGAGCGTGGTGGTGAATGACGAACTCACGCCAAAGTCGGAGAAGAAACCAACGCCGTCGGATAGTTGAACGCCGCCCTGGAATTTTTTAGAGACTCCTCACGTCGTCTCCTACCATGAAATCTTTCACTGACATTTTTATTCGCCGACCAGTGCTGGCGATTGTGGTCAACCTTGTGATTCTCATCGCGGGGTTTCAGGCCATCCGTTCACTCAACGTGCGTCAATACCCGCGCAGCGACAACGCCACCGTCACCGTCACCACGGCTTACGTTGGCGCGAGTGCAGAACTCGTGCGCGGCTTCATCACGCAACCGCTCGAACGCGCGATGGCCGCGGCGGACGGCATTGAATATCTGCAATCGAGCAGCAAGCTCGGCGTGTCCGTCATCACCGCGCGGTTGAAATTAAATTACGACGCGACCAAAGCGTTGTCGGAAATCAGCTCCAAGGTGGACGCCGTGCGGCGCGATTTGCCGCCGGAAGCGGAAGTGCCAATCATCAACATCGAGTCGGCGGACTCGCGGCTCGCGTCGGCATATTTGAGTTTCACGTCCGGCGTCCGCACAACCAACGCGGCGGGCGTGGTCGAGACAAAGCCGTTGCTTGAAGCGAATCAAATTACCGATTACCTCGTGCGCATCGTGCAACCGCGCTTGTCGGCGTTGCCCGGCGTACAGCGCGCGGACATTCTCGGCGGGCGCACGTTTGCGATGCGGATTTGGCTGAAGGCTGACCGACTCGCGGCGTTCGGCATCAGCCCCAACGAAGTTCGCACGGCGCTCGCGCGGAATAATTTTCTCTCCGCGATTGGCCGCACCAAAGGCTCGCTCGTGCAAGTGAACCTGACGGCGAACACCGACTTGCGCTCCGTGGACGAATTCAAAAACCTCGTCGTGCGCCAGAGCGGCGACACACTCGTGCGCTTGAGCGATCTCGCGGACGTGTCGCTCGGCGCGGAAGATTACGACAGCGAAGTGCGGTTCAGCGGCGAGCGCGCGGTGTTCATGGGCGTGTGGGTTTTGCCGAATGCGAACTCGCTGGATGTCATCAAGCTCGTCCGCAAAGAAGTGGAAGCGATTCAAAAAGATTTGCCCACCGGCTTGAGCGGGCGCGTGGCGTATGACGCGACCAAATACATTGACGACGCCATCCACGAAGTCATCAAGACGCTTTCGGAAACGCTGCTCATCGTGGCCATCGTGATTTATCTTTTCCTGGGCTCGCTACGGACGGTGTTCATTCCGCTGGTAGCGATTCCCGTGTCGCTCATCGGCGCGGTGTTCCTGATGCAATCGTTCGGCTTCACGCTGAACTTGCTCACGCTGCTCGCCATCGTGCTGTCCGTCGGGTTGGTGGTAGACGACGCCATCGTCATTGTGGAAAACGTCGAGCGTCATGTGCGCGAGGGCAAAACTCCGTTCGACGCCGCCATCATGGGCGCACGCGAACTCGTCGGCCCGGTCATCGCCATGACCATCACGCTCGCGGCGGTCTACGCGCCCATCGCATTCCAAGGCGGTTTGACCGGTTCGCTGTTCCGCGAATTCGCGCTGACGCTGGCGGGCGCAGTTTGCATCTCCGGCATCGTTGCGCTGACATTGTCGCCAGTGATGTCCGCGTGGCTGATTGACGCCCAGAGCGAGGAACGCGGGTTGACGGCGAAGATTAATCACACCTTCGATCGGCTGCGGAAATTTTACGCGCGGATTCTCGACGCCACGTTGTCCGCGCGCGGGGCGGTCTACATTGTATGGATTATTTTGAGCCTGCTCATCGTGCCGATGTTCCTGTTCTCCGGCAAAGAACTCGCGCCGACGGAAGATCAGGGCTTCGCGTTCGGCGTGGTTGAGGCGGCGGCGGACGCGACGATTGACCAGACGGCGTTCTACACCGACCGCGCGGCGCAAATGATGTTGGGCACGCCCGATGTGTTTCAGACGTTCCAAATTACTTTTCCCGACAACGGCTTTGGCGGCATGGTCGTGAAACCGTGGGGCGAGCGGAAACGGAAAATTTTCCAAATCATCCCCGAAGTGCAGGCCAAGGTGAATACCATCCCCGGCATCCGCACGTTCGTCGTCGCGCCGCCGCCGATTCCGGGCGGAGATAATTTCCCGGTGAACTTCATCTTGTCGTCCACCGCCGAGCCGAGGGACATTTTGCAGTTCGCGCAGCAGTTGCAACAGTTGGCGGCGGCCAGCGGGAAGTTCGCGTTCCCGCCGCAGATTGACACGAAGGTAGATCAGCCCGAAGTCGAACTCGTGCTCGACCACGACAAGGTCGCCGCGCTCGGCCTTGATATGCAAACGGTCAGCTCCGACCTCGCTGCGCTCGTGAGCGGAAATTTCGTGAACCGCTTCAACCTCGCCGGTCGCGCCTACAAAGTCATCCCGCAACTCAAGCGCGTGGAACGCCTCAACGCCGCGCAACTCGAAAGCCACTACGTCAAAGGCCCGAACGGTCAACTCGTGCCGTTGAGCACGTTTGCGCGGTTCGAGAAGAAGACCACGCCGCGCGCGTTGAACCGCTTCCAACAACTGAACTCCGTGACCATCGCCGGCGTCGCGATTGTGCCGCTCGACGACGCGCTGAAATTTCTGGAGACCGAAGCCGCGAAGATTTTGCCGCAAGGTTACGTCATCGGTTACACCGGCGAATCGCGGCAGTTGCGGACGGAAGGGAACAAGTTCCTGCCTGCCTTCATTCTTGCCGTCGTGCTGATTTTTCTCGTGCTCGCCGCGCAGTTCAACAGCTTCCGCGACCCGCTCATCATCATCCTTGGTTCCGTGCCGCTCGCGATTTTTGGCGCGCTGATTTTCTGCTTCCTGAAATTCCCCAACCCGCAGATGCATTTCTGGACGGACGGCTGGACGACCACGTTCAACATCTATGCGCAAGTCGGCCTGGTGACGCTCGTGGGCTTGGTGGCGAAGAACGGCATTCTCATCGTAGAATTTGCGAACGAACTTCAACGACGCGGTCTGCCCAAACTCGCCGCCGTGCGCGAAGCTGCGTTGACGCGTTTGCGCCCCGTGCTGATGACGAGCGTGGCGACGGTGTGCGGGCATTTCCCGCTCACGCTCGTGAGCGGCGCAGGCGCGGCGGCGCGCAACAGCATCGGCATCGTGGTCGTGGCGGGGATGTTTCTCGGCACGATTTTCACGCTGCTGGTCATCCCGGCGATTTACGTCCTCATCGCCAAACAGCATCAAGGCGAAAAACCGGGCGCGATCGGCGAGGATTTTGAATTGCCGAAAAATTAGTCATGCGCCGTTCTACCAACATCCAATGGTTCGCCGCACCCGAGGCGCATAATTATCCGGCCGCGCTGTCCTACCTGTGTTTGATTTTTCCCGAAGCGCAGGCGCGACGCAGCGTGCGCCAACTTCAGACCGCGTCCGTGGTGCAATTCAAGGCCAAGGACATTTTCCGCGCGTCGGGACTTTCGCTGCTCGGCGTCAGCAACGCCCATGTGGAAAAGAACCGCAAAAAAATCCGCACCGGCAAACCGCTCTCGCCCGTGCTCCTCGTCCGCGACCCCGCTAACGGACGCGTCATCATCGCCGACGGCTACCACCGCGTCTGCGCCGTCTATGGTTTCGACGAAGACGCCTTCATCCCTTGCCAGATTGTTTGAAGATTGGCCGCGAACACTTCGAGTTCACCGCAAACCGCAATTGACTCCCCTGTCCGTCCGCCGCAAATTGCGCGCGTCTATGAAAGCCACGGCGTTAACCCAAGGAGGCGCAGCCAAACTCTCGACGCGCGCCACGCGTTTCTCACTCTCCACCACGGTGGATCAAGTCATGCTCGAAGAGCGCGCCGCGTCGTTCACCAAGCGTAGCATCAAGACCAGCGCGAAGCTCGCCGGCCTCAAGCTCGCCGTCTCCATGTGCGACCTCACCACGCTCGAAGGCAAAGACACACCGGGCAAAGTCGCCTATCTCTGCCGCAAAGCCCTCGTCCCCGCCGAGGCGCGCTTCGAGGTGCCAAGCTGCGCCGCCGTCTGCGTCTATCCGAACATGGTGAAATACGCGCGCAAATTTCTCGGCGACAAATCTCCCGTGAACATCGCCGCCGTCGCCACCGGATTTCCCAGCGGCCAATATCCATTGCGAACGAAGCTCGAAGAAGTTCGCCGCACCGTGGCCGATGGCGCAGATGAAATTGACATGGTCATTGATCGCGCCGCCTTTCTCGCGGGCGACTACGCGAAAGTTTTTGACGAAATCGCCGCAACCAAAGAAGCCTGCGGAGCTGCACACCTGAAAGTTATTCTCGAAACCGGCGAACTCGTCACCTACGACAACGTCCGCCTCGCCAGCGAAATCGCCATGCAGGCCGGCGTGGATTTCATCAAGACCAGCACCGGCAAAGTTTCGCCCGCTGCCACCATTCCCGTCACACTCGTAATGCTCGAAGCCATCCGCGACCATTACTTCGCCACCGGCGAACGCGTCGGCATGAAGCCCGCCGGCGGCATCCGCACCGCCAAGCAAGCACTCGCCTACCTTGTGATGGTCAAAGAAACGCTCGGCGACGACTGGCTGAATCCGCAGATGTTCCGCTTCGGCGCGAGCACGCTCGTCAACGACTTGCTCATGCAAATTGCCAAGTCAGTGGATGGCAATTATCAGAGCGCAGAATATTTTTCGCTGCCTTGACGCTCACCCGCATTGCGCGCGCTGCCGCAGTGCGTGATCTACCAGCACGAGCGCGGTCATCGCTTCCACCATCACGACGGCGCGTGGAAGCACACACGCATCGTGACGTCCTCGGCCCTTGAGCGTGGTGTTCTTCAAATCCACGCTGACCGTGTCTTGTTCGTGCATGACGGTCGCCGTGGGTTTGAATGCGACGCGGAAGAAAATCGGTTCGCCATTGCTGATGCCGCCTTGGATGCCGCCGCTGCGATTTGTTGTCGTGTGGACTTTGCCGCCGCGCATACGGAAGGCGTCGTTGTGCTGCAAACCGGTGAGCAACGTGCCGCCGAAACCGGAGCCAATCTCGAAACCTTTGGTCGCGGGCAAACTCAACATGGCCTTAGCCAAGTCCGCTTCGAGCCGGTCGAACACCGGTTCGCCCCAACCAGCAGGAACACAGCGCGCCACGCATTCGATCACGCCACCGACGCTGTCGCCCGCGCTGCGCACGCGTTCGATAAGCGCAATCATGCGCTTCGCCGCCGCCGCATCGGGGCAACGCACGATGTTCGCTTCCACGTCCTTGAACTTCACTTTGTCCGGGTCCACTTTGCCGGTGATATTTCGCACCTGCTTCACATACGCGAGAACTTCCACGCCGAACTGTTCGCGCAAAATCTTTTTGGCAATCGCCCCCGCCGCGACGCGACCGATGGTTTCGCGCGCGCTGGTGCGTCCGCCGCCAGGCCAAGCGCGGATGCCAAACTTCGCCTGATACGTGTAGTCGGCGTGAGACGGACGGAATTTTTCCGCCATCTCGCTGTAAGCTTCGGAGCGCTGGTCTTCGTTTTTGACCAGCATGGAAATCGGTGTGCCGAGCGTCTTGCCTTCGAACGTGCCGGAAAGGATTTGCACCTCATCCGATTCTTTGCGCGGCGTGACGATCTTGGATTGGCCGGGACGACGACGGTCGAGGTCGGGCTGGATGTCGGCGGTGGAAAGCTTGAGGCGCGGCGGGCAACCGTCCACGACCACGCCCAC
>JBJOPC010000084.1:0-4260 GCA_046050965.1 Verrucomicrobiota bacterium
GCGTGCGGATGGTTGAACACGCGCCCGAAAAAGTAATGCACGAAGCGGATGTTGATGCGGTAGCCGAGCCGGCTCGCGAGAACTTTTTTGCCGCCGAACTCGAAGTCTTCGCACTTGTCGAGGTAGTGGTTCGCAATGAGAAATTGCGGGTCGCGCTCGCTGGGTTCGAGGTGAGCCCAGACTTCCGGCACAAGCAAACTCACGTCGTGATCCACGCGGAACTTCGGCCCGACGTAACCGGCGGCGGTGACGAAGCCGTGATGCCCCGTGAGCAGGAACGACACGAGCGCGTTGTTCAAATCAATGATGGGCGGCAGCGCGTTGAACGGCCCTTTGGTCAGCGCGCCCTCCGAACCTGCGCCGGTGGTGGACGGCGATTTGCCCGTCATGCTGCAAATGAATTCCATGAACAGCTCCGGCAGTTCCATGAAATGAATCGGGTTGTAGCACGCGAGCGGGCGGACGCCGGGTTCGGGCGGGTTGTTGCGGCGACCGGGCAGCACGGCGGTGACGGGATTCAACACGGGTTCGCCCACGGGAATTTGCCGACGCAGGCGCGTGGACATTTCCGCAAGATGCACTTCGCGCGGCGCGAGCAGGTCGGGGCGCACCTGGAGGTAGCGCGGATTTTTGCTCGGCTTGCCGTCCACGAGGCGCGGGTGCGCGGTCGAAACAAAATAGCTCGCGCCGCCCGCCGCCACGTCGCGGATGACTTGCTGCATCGGCTCGGTGTATTGGTTGAACGCGATGGCGTCCTCGATCTGCTCGCGCGCGGTCTGCGCGGTGAGCGGTTCGTAGTTGGAGAAGAAATTGTCGGTGCGCGAAAAATCTTTTTCCGTCTGCTTGTCGTAGCCGCGATGGATGGCGTCGTCGGGGCGCTGGAACAAACGGTTCTCGCAGTTCGCCACGAACTTCACGGACGCCGCGCTCGCCGCCGGTAAATGTTTCACCGCGCCGCCCGGCACGACGACCGACGCCGTGATGTCGTCCTCGGCCTGAATTTTCGCCGCCGGATAAAAATCTTTCCGCAGACCAAACGTCCGCCACGCGCCGTCGTCGTCGAAGCCCACGCGCAACCGCGTCGTGACCAGCGTGCGGTTGTCGCACTTGAGTTCGTTGCCCGCCGTGCCGTTGATGATGTCCACGCTGAAATGCTCGCGCCACTTCGCGCCCCACTCAGGCTTGTAATAACGCTTCACCACGAAGACGAGTTCCTTGATGTATTGCGGCACGTCGGCGAGCCACGCGTTGTATTCCGGCGTGAAATCGCGTTCGTCCGGCGATAATAATTTAATGACCGAGCCAAGTGAACGTTCCGGCGCAAGCACGGTGCGCTGATCCACGTGCGCCTTGTCCTGAAAGCGGTCGGAGTAATCGCGGTTGATGAGCTTGGCGACCTTGTTGAAATCGGATTTCAAATCCGCGACGAACACCGGCCCGGTGAGAATCGCGTCCGTGATCGGTTTGGAAATCTCCGACTTGCCGCCGCCGCTCACCGTGCAGGGCTTGTGGCATACGATGCCTTCGCCCGCCACGCCCACGAGCCGCCAGACGCGGTTCGGGCCGGGCGGTTTTTCCATGCGGACTTTGTAGCCGGACGGACGGATGTAAGTCTGCGTGGGCAACAGTTTGATGCTGTGCTCGCCGGTTTCGTTCTTCCACGTCACGCGCTGCGCGTGCAAATCAAAGCGCGCGTTCTCGTGGACGTAGATGAGGTCGGGGAATTTTTTGTCCACGCCGTAGCCTTCGGGCTTCACATCAATCAAGTCCGCGTATTGCTTGGCGACTTTCTTGAACGTGTGGCCGCGCTGGCGGACGTGCGTGTCGCCCGCGAACTCCTCGCCCAAATCGTAGGCCGGGAAAACCAGCGCGCCGCCCGCGTGTTCCTCCTCGCAATTGCCGAACAGATTCGCCGCGTAACTAATCTGCGTCTTCACCTCTTTTTTGCAGTAACCGAAATAATTGTCCGCGATGATGGTGACGATGACGCCTTGTTCGTCGCGGCAGGTGAGCTTGAACGCGCCGCCGTGGTTGTAAAGTTCGTCGTCTTTTTTCCAGCACATCCCGTCGCGGCGCTGGCGTTCCGTGGCCGCGTCGAAGTGCGGCAGACCCGCGTCCTTCTTCGTCACACGCACGAGATGCGGCGCGAGAATCACGCAGCCGGTGTGGCCGGTCCAATGTTCCGAGTCGAGCGCGGCGTCGTTCTCCGGCAGGAGCGGATCGCCCGCGTTGCCGAAAATGCTTTCGACGAAATCCAAATTGCTCACGAGATTTCCCGGCGCGAAGAAACGCACCTCCATCGTTTTGCGCGCGGTGAAGCCCGGCACTTCCGGGCAGACCAGCGGACGCAACAGCAGCGACACGAAACATTCCGCCGGCTGCGGTTGCGTGGCGGTGAACGGCAGGCGCAGGAGTTCACG
Organism: Verrucomicrobiota bacterium; assembly: GCA_046050965.1. Classification (GTDB taxonomy): domain Bacteria; phylum Verrucomicrobiota; class Verrucomicrobiia; order Limisphaerales; family JAFMIX01; genus JAFMIX01. The sequence continues at coordinate 2,421 of JBJOPC010000084.1, forward strand.
CGGCGGGTTCAGCGCAAACGCGAGCATCTTGGCGAACGTGAGTTTTGGCACGCCGAGCTTGTCGTCGGGAATCGGCAAGCCGCCTTCGGTGACGTGGAAAATTCCCGCCGTCGTGCGGCGGTCGCTCTTGGGATTGTGCAGCACACCCTGCCTCACGCGATACGACGTGATGATGTCGCTGGAAAATTCATCTTTATCCACCGGGAGCGACAACACGCGCGCCAACTCCGCACGATCTAGCGTGAACGTTCGCAACGGCAGCCGCGTCACCGGTGCGTCCTGCAAATAATCGTAGAGAAAAGTCTGAATGCGCTGGTCGGCGGGCGCGAGATATTGGCCGAGCAGCCGCTCCTTTTCCTGATACTGCGCCGCGAACGCCGACACGAGATCGTTCGTGTCCGCGCTATCGCCCGTGCGCACCGGCTGGCAGCCAAGCAACGCGAGTTTGACGTTGATGTAGGACGTTAATTGATCGGTCGTGAATTGGTTTGTGCCGACTGTGGTTGTGAAATTACCCATAGCTGTTTCTTGATAACTGACTTTGTTCTGGCAGACAAGCCGCGCGTCAATCTACGCGCCGGATGTTCACCTGCACCTGCAATTGCCGATCCAACGTGCCTTTGTATTGCCCGGTCACCGGCGGCACGTCGGCGTAATCCCGACCCACCGCAATCTTCACATACGTCTCGTCTGGCTGGCAATTATGCGTTGGGTCAAGTGGACACCAACCCACGCAGGGAATCAAAACTTCCACCCACGCGTGCGTCGCGCTCGCAATTTCCGTTGCGAGATAACCGCTGACGTAAAGCGCGGGAATTTTCAGCGAACGACACAGGCTCAACATCACGTGCGCAAAATCCTGACACACGCCACGCTTGTCGCGCAACACGTCGCGGGCGTGCGTGTGCACATTGGTTGAGAACGATTCATACTTCAGCGTGCCGTTGACGAACCGCATCAACGCCAGCGCCGCTTGCCAAGTATCCGTCACCCCATCGGTCACATCCAGCGCGAGCCGCCAAACTTCCGGCGACAGCTCCACGAACCGGCTTTCCTGCAAAAATTCATACACCCGCGCCTCGCGCGCCGCCTCGCCGATGCGCGCGAACGGAAATGGCATGGCGTCGTTCGCGAGAATTGGGCGCGGCTTTATCGTCACGCGCAACTGGCTTTCGACCGACAAGGTCGAGTGCAGTTCGGCAATCTCAAAATGATGGACGACGTTGGAATAAAAATCGTGATGATGCCGCAAGCGCGCTGCCGGCAGAATTTTCAGCAGAAAACTATCCACCGTCTGCCACTCGTCCGAGAACGGCTGCAACCGCGCCTCGTTGAAGCTGTCGCGCACCGGCGACGCGTAGGTGTAGCTCGTGCGATGGATGATTTCCCATTTCATACTTCAAACTTCCGACACATCCACCGACACCTTCACATCGTGATCGCCGCCGCCGGTAAGAATTCCTGCCACCGGACTCACGTCGCCAAAGTCGCGACCCAGTGCTACCGTGATGTGTTCCTCGGCAGGTTCGCAATTATTCGTCGGGTCAAAATCCACCCAGCCGTTGCCCGGAGAAAAAATGGAGAACCATGCGTGACTCGCGTCTGCACCGACCAGGCGCGGCTTGCCTTCCGGTGGACGCGTGCGCAAGTAGCCGCTGACGTAGCGCGCCGGCAAACCCAGCGAGCGCAGGCACGCGATGCCCAGATGCGCGAAATCCTGACACACGCCGCGACGCTTTTCCCAAACTTCTTCGAGCGGCGTCGCGACCGTCGTGGCCTTGGGATCGAACTTGAAATCACTAAAAATGCGCTTGGTCAAATCGCGGGCGCCAGCGATGAG
>JBJOPC010000085.1:0-16566 GCA_046050965.1 Verrucomicrobiota bacterium
TTTCGCACGAGTGCCGCAAAATGTCGAACTGTCGGTCCACCGTGCCGAAACCGATGGTCATGCCGCGCCGGTTCACCGACGTGCCGAAGTGGTAAAACAACAGCCATTCCACCACGAGCACGACGAGCAGAATCGTCTCGTGCCGCAGTAACACCGACTTCCAACCGCCATTTTGTTTTGTTGAAGTCATTCGTCAGTTTCCAAAGGCTTCTTTTGTCAGGGAAGAAAGTCTGTCTGCACCAGCTTTGGCGGCGTATCGCACATACTGGATGGCTCTTCCATTTCGCAGCCAGACCAGAGAACCAAAACCACCTTCCATTCCTTCAGTTGAACTCTGCGCGTTCTCTGCGACCCATGAATTTACAAAAGGCGTTTCGTCAGGAGCGAGTCGGCAAACGAAAAGACCAGTCTGGTATTCTGACAGCCAACTCTTTTCCCATTGCTCCACTAATTGCTCTGATACTTTCGATTGCCCCGACCATTCAAATCCAACAAACACAACAGCTCGGTCTTTCGAGAGCAACTGTTGAAACTCAAGCTCTGTCCGAATGGTTTGCATTTATCGGTTTGTCTTTCTGCTTCTGAGTCCATCCGCCACGACGGCCAGCAAAATGATCGCGCCTTGAATCGCCTTTTCCCAATACGCCTCGATGTGCAGATGCGTCAGTGCCGGACTCACACACGCGAGCAGCAGCAGCCCGACGAACACGCCCCACAAATTTCCGCGCCCGCCAGAAATTGCCACGCCGCCCACGACCACCGCCGCGATGACTTTGAGTTCGAGTCCAGCGCCGCACGCGGGTTGGACTTGTGGCGATTGCACGATATTCATCATCGCCGCGATGCCCGTGAGAGCGCCGAGCAAAACGAACGTGGAGAACGTCACAAGCTGCGGACGAATACCCGCAAGCCGCGACGCCTCCGCGTCCGCCCCGACCGCATACACGAATCGCCCTGCCGAAAAATGTTTCATCGCGAACGCCATCACGACGACGAACACCAGCGCGAGCGCCACGAGCGACCATTGCCCCGCCATCTGGCTCATGCCGAACCATTGCACACTGTCCGGCAGGTTGACGAACTCACCTTGCCGCGCCATGTTCAAGCCCTGCCGCAACGTGACCATCGTCGCCAGCGTCACCACGATGGACGGCAAACGCAGACCCGCGACCAGCCAGCCGTTAAGCGCGCCCATCACGCCGCCGAGCGCGATGGATGAAACAAAAACCAGCGGCAGTGAAACCCCTTTTGCCGCGAGCAATCCTGCCGCGACGCTGCAAATTGCGAACTGCGAGCCGACCGAAATATCAATCTGCCGCGCGATGATGATGAGTGCCATGCCGCAAGCAACCACGAGCGTAGGCGCTTCGCGCGTGACGAGCGAGAGCAGCGGCTGCGGCTGAAAAAACGCCGGCGCAACCACCGCCAACACGATGAGCACGACCGCGAGCGCGGCAGCGACGGAAAGTTCGCGGAAATATTTCTTCACGCGGTTTCTCCTTTCTGGCCAAGTGCCATTGCCATCACCGAGTGAGCATCACTTTTGCCCGGCAGCATCGCGGCGATTGTCCCGCCGCGCATAACGGCGATGCGGTCGGCCATGCCCAAAACTTCCGGCAGGTCGCTCGAAATCATCAACACGGCCAGACCTTCCTTCGCGAGGCGGCGGATGATCTTGTGGATTTCACTCTTTGCGCCCACGTCCACGCCTTGCGTCGGTTCATCGAGGATGAGCAGCTTGGGTTTGGTCGCAAGCCAGCGCGCGAGGGAAACTTTCTGCTGGTTGCCGCCGCTCAACGAACCGCCGGGCGCATCCGGCCCGTAAGCCTTCACGCCGAGGTCACGGATGAAATCCAGTGCGAGCGATTTCTCCGCGCCGAATCGTAACCACGCGCCGGAAAAAATCCGCCGGTGAATCGCCATCGTCATGTTGTGCGCGATGGGCATTTCGAGAATGACACCGTGCCGTCGCCGATCTTCCGGCACATAGGCGATGCCGTGCGCGACGGCTTCCTGCGTTGAACGAATCATCACGCGCTCTCCGTTGAGAATGATTTCGCCGGAGTCCGCAGGCGTGATGCCGAAGAGGACGCGCGCGAGTTCAGTCCGCCCCGCGCCGACCAAGCCCGCCATCCCGACGATTTCGCCCGCGCGGACTTCTAACGAGACATCCTTCACGCCGCCCGCCACGCAGTTGAGATTCTTGAGCGCGAGCACAACTTCGCCTGGCGCGCTTTCCGATGGCGGATAAATGGCCGAGACTTCGCGGCCAACCATGAGTTTGATCATGCTGGCCTCGTTGATCTCGCTGACCTTGTTTGTGCCGACGCTCTCGCCGTCGCGCAAGACCGTGACGCGGTCGGCGAGCGCAAAAATTTCCTCCAGCCGATGCGAGATGTAGATGACGCCGACGCCGCTCGCGCGCAGATCTTTCACGACGGCGAACAGCAGATGCTGCTCCTTCTGCGTAAGGGACGCGGTCGGCTCGTCCATGATAACGATGCGCGCGCCCGCGCCGAGCGCGCAGGCGATTTCGACGAGCTGCTGTTCCGGCATCGAAAGCGAGCGGACTTCGGCTTCGGGCGAAATCTCCGCGCCGATGCGCTGGAGCAATTCCGTGGCGCGCATGCGGCGCGCGGGCCAGTTCACCTTGCGAGCGGCGGAGGCGGGTTCGAGTCGCAGCGCGATGTTCTCGGCGACGGTGAGGTCGGGAAACAGCGCGGGCTGCTGGTAAATGCACGCGATGCCGAGCTTGTGCGCGGACGCGGGCGTGAGTTGCGCGACGCGCTCGCCGTTGATTTCAATCGAGCCGCCATCCGGTTGGTGTGCGCCGGTGATGACTTTGATGAGCGTGGATTTGCCCGCGCCGTTTTCGCCGAGCAGCGCATGAACTTCGCCCGCCTGCAAATCAAACGACACACCCTTGAGCGCGCGCACCGCACCGAAGGATTTGGCGACGGACGTTAGTTGGAGAAGCGGTGCGGCCATTTAACTGCGCTTGCTCAAAACTTTTTTCTCGTAGCCCTTCACCTCCGCGAGCCACGCGTCGCCGACGGGGACGCCTTTGGTCTCGCAGTAGTAATCCCAGACCGCGCCGAACGGGAGCGACTTGGCTTCCTCCTGCAACGCGAGGCGCGTGGTCAAATCACCGGCGGCTTCGGCGGTGCGGATGAGCGGGGTCTCAAGCAATGCGATGAGCAGCGCGCGGAGCATGTTGCGCGTGCCGATGGTCCACGCGGCGACGCGGTTGATGCTCGCGTCGAAATAATCGAGGCCGATGTGGACGCGTTCAGTGTAGCCGTTGACGGCAATCTCGCGCGCGATGGCGAGCAGGTCGTCGTTGAGGATGACGACGTGGTCGCTGTCCCAACGGACGCCGCGGCTGACGTGCAGTAAAATCTCCGGCAGATATTGCATCACGCTGGAAATTTTGTCGGCGATGCCTTCGGTTGGATGATAATGGCCGGCGTCGAGGCAGAGAAGTTTTTTGCGCGAGACGGCGTAGCCAAGATAAAATTCGTGCGAGCCGACGACGTAGCTTTCGCTGCCGATGCCGAACAGCTTCGGCTCAACGGCGTCCAGATTCAGCTTCGGCGAAATGGCTTTCTTGAAAACGGCGTCGAGCGATTCCTTCAAACGTTCGCGCGGCGCGACGCGGTCGGCAGGCGTGTCCTTGTAGCCGTCGGGAATCCAGACGTTCGTCACGCAGGTTTTGCCGAGCGCCTTGCCCATCGCCGCGCCGATGTCGCGCGAGCGGCGGCAATGTTCGATCCAGAATTGGCGGATACCCTTGTCGCGATGCGAGAGCGTGAAGCCGTCGGCGGATTTGGGATGTGAGAAGCACGTCGGGTTGAAATCGAGGCCGAGGCCGTTCTTCTTCGCCCACGAAATCCAGTTGGCGAAATGTTTCGGTTCGATGGCGTCGCGGTCCACGCGTTTGCCGCCGAACTCGCCGTAGAACGCGTGGAGGTTCAACCGATGCTTGCCGGGGATGAGCGCGAGCGCGGCGTCGAGGTCGGCGCGGAGTTCGTCCGGCGTGCGCGCTTTGCCGGGGTGATTGCCGGTGACGGCGAGACCGCCGCTCAATGAGCCGCCGAAGTTTTCGAAGCCGCCCACGTCATCGCCCTGCCAGCAGTGGAGCGAGATAGGGATTTGCGCGAGTGCGGCGAGCGCGGCGTCCACGTCCACGCCGAGGGCGGCGTAGCGTTCGCGGGCGAGTTCAAAGGCGACGGCGGTAGATTTGGAATTGGCCATGAGCGTGGTTGGATAAATTGCGGTCGGAATGTAACGACGGTGCGGCGAGTGAACAAGAATTGTTGCGATTCAAAAATTGGTGAACTGTCGCCGCGCAGAATTTTCCGGCAAAAACTTGAGACGCCCGCGCGCAACTGTTACACCAACGCCGTGCCAACCAAAGTCATCGCTGTTGCCAATCAAAAAGGCGGCGTGGGCAAAACCACGACGACCATCAATCTCGCAGCTTGTCTCGCCGCGCTCGGCCAACGCGTGTTGCTGCTCGATTTCGATCCGCAGGCGAACGCCACGAGCGGCGTGGGGCTAGAAAAGGTGGACGGCGCGAGCGCGTATCGTCCGCTGATGGGCGAGGGGAGTTTGCTGGAGAAAATCAAACCCACGGCTTACGAACGCTTGGAGATTATTCCCAGCGAAGTGGATTTGTGCGGCGCGGAAATCGAACTGGCGCGCATGGAGAATCATCTGCAACGCCTCACGCTCGCGTTGCAACCGGTGCTGGACTCGGCGCGCTTCGATGTGGTGCTGATGGATTGCCCGCCGTCGCTGGGCATTCTCACGCTCAACGCGTTCACTGCCGCCGATGGTGTGCTCGTGCCGCTCCAGTGCGAATACTACGCGCTCGAAGGTCTCTCGATGCTCAACCGCATCATCTCGCAGCTCCACGACACCGGCACGAACCCGCGCCTGAACATCTTCGGCATCGTGATGACAATGTATGATGGTCGCACCAAACTCTCGCAACAAGTCGTGGACGAAGTGCGGCAACATTTCGGCGAACTCGTTTTCGAGACGGTCATCCCGCGCACGACGCGGCTCGCGGAAGCGCCGAGCCACGGCAAGCCGATCATTCACTACGACAAATCGAGCGTGGGTTCGGCAGCTTACGAACTCGTCGCGCAAGACGTGGTGACACGGTTGAAATGATTTGGAGTGCGCGGGCATGACCGCGCTTTGGAACTAGGAGATAAGTCTCCCAGTCGGAAAGCGGCGACGTGTCGCCGCACTCCAGAAATGCCACGCACCGCCCGCCGCCTGACCGCTTGCTACGCTCCAAATTTTCCATTGACCACAATCCGTTTATTCTGTAATTCCTGCTGTGACAGAAATAAAAGAACCTATGACCAAGCTTTCGCCAGTTCAACAGAAGTTCATCCTCCACTGGGGCGAGATGGGCACGAAGTGGGGCATCAACCGCACCGTCGCGCAGATCCACGCACTGCTGTTCATCTCCGCTGCGCCGCTCAACGCCGACGACCTCGTGGACACGCTCGGCGTCGCGCGCTCCAACGTCAGCACCAGCCTCAAGGAATTGCAGGGCTGGGGCATCGTGAAGCTCGTTCACATCAACGACGACAAGCGCGATCATTTCGAGAGCATCAAGGACGTGTGGGAGTTGTTCCGCGTGGTGCTAGATGAGCGCAAGAAGCGCGAGATTGATCCCACCATGCGGATGCTCACCGAGTGCATCGAGGCCGCGCACAAGGACAAGGAAACTGACGAATACACCGAGCAAAAACTCCGCGAGCTGCATGGCTTTTTCGTGACCACGACCGCGTGGTATGGGCAAGTCCGCGCGTGGCCACCCGCCGCGCTGCTGAAATTCGTGAAGCTCGGCGACAAAGTTTTGAAACTGCTGCGGCTCGGCAGTTGAACTCGTAGCCTGGACGTCAGTCCGCGCTGACTACGGCTGGACTGTGATTTTGAAATGCGCCGACTGACGTCGGCGGCTCGGAAAATTTGATTTGTGAACACGCCAACTCCAACCCAACCGCCGCGCGGTGAAGTTTTTTACGACGCCGAGTGCGGCGTGTGCTCGCGCGGCGCGACGCGCTGGGGCGAATTGTTCGCGCGACGCGGCTTTGCGTGGCTGCCGTTGCAAACGCCCGGCACACCGGCGCGCACAGGCGCAAGCGAAGCCGAGTTGCGCGCCGAAATGAAACTGCGGCTCGCGGACGGACGCGTAGTCGGCGGCGCGGCGGCATGGGCGATTTTGTTTCGCGCGGTCTGGTGGTTGTGGCCGCTGGGCGTGATGATTGACTTGCCGGACATTAGGATTTTGAGCGCAGCGGCGTATCGCTGGGTCGCACGCAACCGCTACTGCTTCGGTGGCGCGTGCGCCGTGCCGGGCGTCGTGAATCATCACCGGCACGCGGCTTTTCTAGAACTGCCATGAACATCATAACCTTATTTGCTCGTCTCGAATATCATTGTCACAAACTAAAACAAACCAACCAAACTAAACTATGAACACCAGTCTCATCATTTATATCGCGTATTTCTTAATCAGTCTTGGTATGACCATCTGGGTTGCGCGCACCCTCCACAAGAACGGTCGAATATTTCTGGTTGATGCTTTTTCGGGCAATCAACAAATGGCCGATTCGGTGAATCACCTCTTAGTCGTTGGTTTTTACTTGGTCAACATCGGGTTTATTCTCCTCTTTCTTCGCGTTGGCGAGAAGCCGACCGACCTTGTTCAAGGCGTTGAATATATTTCGACCAAGCTTGGAATTGTGATGCTAGTCCTAGGCGGAATGCACTTTTTCAACATGTTCAATTTTTCCAAGATGCGGAAAAAGGCTATCGCCCATAATCCACCAGCATTTCCGCGATAAATATCACCATCTATTTGTTCAGCAGTTTTGCGGGGTGGCATGGAACGGAATTTAATTATGAAAACGCGAATCATCCTTGCAGGCGGCAGCGGTTTTCTCGGTGGCGCGCTGGCGAAACATTTCTACGCGCGCGGCAACGAGGTCATTGTGCTGGCGCGCAGGGCGCGAGTGCGAACGGATGGTGTGCGCGAGGTGGCGTGGGACGCGCGGGCGTTGGGGAATTGGGAGCAGTTTGTGGACGGTGCGGATGTGGTCATCAATCTCGCGGGCAAATCGGTGGACTGCCGTTACAACGCGAAGAACCGGCGCGAGATCATCGCGTCGAGGGTGGATTCGACACGCGCCATCGGTGAGGCGATTGCGCGGGCGAAGTCGCCGCCGCGCGTGTGGCTGAATTCCAGTTCGGCGACGATTTATCAACACACGTTCGGCACGCCGATGGACGAGCAGAGCGCAACCGGCGCGACGGCGGGCGCGCATGATGATTTTTCCATCGAGGTGATTGAGGCGTGGGAGCGGGCGTTGTTTAGTGCGGAGTTGGGAGTGCGGAATGCGGAATCTTCTGCGCGGACGCGCAAAGTCGCGTTGCGTATCACGCTAGTCTTGGGCACGGATGGCGGCGTGTATCCTGTGTTGCGTCGGTTGACGAAGTTCGGGTTGGGTGGGCGCATGGGGAGCGGGCGGCAGTTTGTGTCGTGGATTCACATCGCGGATTTTTTGCGTGCGGTGGACTGGTTGATTGAGCACGAGGAGATTTCCGGCGCGGTGAATCTCGCCGCGCCGAATCCGCTGCCGAACGCAGCGATGATGGAATTGTTCCGCGAAGTCTGCGTGATGCCGCTCGGCCTGCCCGCGACGGAATGGATGCTGGAGGTGGGCGCGTTTTTTCTGCGGACGGAGACGGAACTGATTTTGAAAAGCCGTCGCGTCGTGCCGGGACGACTGCTGGCGGGCGGGTTTGAGTTTCAATTTCCCGAACTACGCACGGCGTTGGCGGATTTGGAGAAACCAAAATGACGTATGTGTGGCACGACGGCGAACCGGAAATTCATTTTCTCGCCGAGTGGTTGTCGAGCTGGTTCGCAGTGCAATTCGGCCCGCGCACGTTTGGCCTGCCGTATCGGCACGGGCGCATCCGCTACGAATACGCAGGGCAGGGCGGCGGGGCGTTGCGCGGTGCAAGATTTGCGGGCGGAAATTATTTATGCGTATCAAGCCGCGCTGAAACCGAATGCTCCGTTCGCGCCGTGCGAACGCGGTTCGCTGAACGAATGGCTGATGGAACGTTACACGGCGTTCAACTGCGTGGGCGGTGCGCGGAAATTTTTCCGCATCTGGCATCCGCCGTGGCCGCAGTGCCGGACGGACGTGGAACTGCTCGACGTTTCATTGCTGACGGAAAACTGGCCGTGGTTGGCGGCGGCAAAATTAGTGGGCGCGAATTTCTCGCCGGGGTTGCGCGGTGTGTGGATGGGCAGGCCGCACGGGTTGGGCACACCATGAATCAAGTTTAAGCACCGCCAACCAAGCAGGACGAGCCACCTAGGCAGGCGCAGGTCGGAATGTAGTAGGCATAACCTACATTGTGCAGCTACAACAATATTCCTTTCCTAAAGCAGGAAACTCGCAGGCAGGACGTGTGTGCCGCTACGCTTTAGCGGACGCTTCCGTAAAAGGCATTGTCCCGGGATATTTAGCGACGGCTTGGGCGATGCCTTCACGGAGGGTTTCTAGTCGGAATGGTTTGTCCACCATGAGGTCCACGCCGGTAAGCAGCCGACCGGAGGCACGGAGCATTTCGCCGTGGGCGGAGAGCATGATAATTGGCTGCCGAGGTGCGAGAGCTTTGATGCGCGCGGCCAGTTCGTCGCCTTTCATTTCGGGCATCTCAAAATCCACGAGGACGATTTGGAATTTATCTGGTGTGAACAACGCCAAAGCCGCCGCGCCGCCGCTGGCGGTTTCCACGGCGTAGCCGTCCACCATGAGAAGCATTTTGACAGCACTGCACACGAGCGGTTCGTCATCCACGACGAGCGCGCGAGGTGCGGGAGGTTTGGCGGTGGAATTGATACGGGACATACGCTGGCGGAACGACTCTACCTGCATCAGATAACTTCGCCACGCGAAAAATGGCTGCGGAAGTTCAACCGACTGAGTCATGCGCAACCCACACGCCAGATGTCTGTGCCACTAAAAAAGAACGTGCAAACATTTTCACCGCTCACTACCTTCGCGCCGATGTTTCCTCCGGTGGCAACTAAAGACCCGGCGGCGGTTGAACAAACCGTGCAGGGCTGTTTGCTCGCCATTTATCCCAAGGCCGACGCGCAGTTCGTCCCGCGCATTTTTGATTGGGCAGGGGACTGTTTCGGCGGACGTTACGGCGAATATCAAGCGATTGACGCGCGCTATCACGACCACGAACACACGTTGCAAGGCGCGTTGTGCATGGCGCGGCTGCTCCAGTGCCGCCACGCCGCCCACGCCACCCCCACCCTGCCCCAACGCACGGTGGAACTGGGACTCATCGCGATTTTGTTCCACGACACGGGCTATTTGAAGCTACGCGACGATGCGTCCGGCTCGGGCGCGAAATACACGGTTACGCATGTAGATCGCAGTTGCGAATTCGCCGCGAAATTTCTGGCGGAGAAAAATTTTCTCACGCGCGAAATTATTTCCGTGCAGAACATGATCCGTTGCACGGGCGTGGATGCGGCGTTGGGACATCTGCAATTTCAGGATGAGGCCGAGCGCGTCACGGGGCATATTCTCGGCACGGCGGATTTGCTGGGGCAGATGGCGGCGGATGATTATGTGGACAAGTTGCCGGTGTTGTTCGCGGAGTTCGCGGAGGCGGCGGCGTTCACCAAGGGCAAGCCGAGTTTCATCCTCATGTTCAATAGCGCGGCAGATTTGCTGAAGAAGACGCCAGCGTTCTGGGACAACTATGTCAAAATGAAATTGGATCGCGACTTTAGCGGGCAATACCGCTGGCTCAACCAGCCACAGCCGGATGGGAACAACCACTACCTCGAACGCATCGAGTCCAACATCTCCCGCATTCGGCAACAACTCGCGGCGGACACAACGTTCATTCGCCGCGCGTGAGCGTTTGACTTTTAGGGAACGCGCAGGATTATTTCGCCGTAATGATTTTCAGGATTCACCCGCGCGTTGGCTGCCTCATCGCTGCGTTCGCGTCAGCGTGCCTCGCGCAAAACCAATCGCCCGACGCACTCTGGCAAAAAACGTCCCCTGCCCTCGCCCGCACCGCCCTGCTCCGCACGAACGTCTGGGTGGAGCCGCAACAATTCATCGGCCTCACGCTGGATGCGGCGGCCATGCGCTCGGCGCTCGCTGCTGCGCCGGTGGAAAATTTATCCGCCGTCACGCCTGCGTTCGTCACGAAGGGCGCGCTCGCGCCAAAAATTATTTCGCTGCCGCTGCCCGACGGTTCGTTCCAAAACTTCGCCGTCACGGAATCGTCGGTGATGGCGCCCGCGCTCGCCGCGCAATTCCCGGCAATCAAAACTTACTTCGCGCAAGGCCTCGATGATCCCATGGCGACGGCTCGTTTGGATTTCACACCGCAGGGATTTCATGCGCAGATGCTGTCGCCGAACGGCGCGACCTATATTGACCCGCATTACCGCGACGCCTCGGAATATGTCTGCTACGCGAAGAAAGATTATTTACGCAGCGCAGCGGAGTTTCATTGCGGCACGTTGCCCGATGAAACAGTGAAAACTCCGGGCGCGAATGCTGTCGCAGCACGTTCCGGCGGCAATCTTCGCACTTATCGCCTCGCCGTGGCCGCGACCGGCGAATACACAACGTTTCAAGGCGGGACGGTCGACCTCGGCCAAGCCGCCATCGTCACCGCCGTCAATCGCGTGACTGGCATTTACGAAACCGAACTCGCCATCCGCCTCGTGCTCGTCGCGGGCAACAGCAATCTCGTCTACGTGGATTCCGCGACCGATCCTTACGACAACGCGACCGACAACGCGCTCCTGACACAAAATACGAGCAACCTTAATTCCGTCATCGGCAGTGCCAATTATGACATCGGCCATGTCTTCGGCACCGGCGGCGGCGGGTTGGCTGGTTTGGGTGTGGTATGCGGAGCGCGCAAAGCCGAAGGTGAAACTGGCAACCCTTCGCCCACCGGCGATTCGTTCTGGGTGGATTACGTCGCGCACGAAATGGGGCATCAATTCGGCGGCAACCACACGTTCAACAGCACCCTCGGTAGTTGCAGTGGGAACATCCACACCAACACGGCCTACGAACCCGGCTCCGGCACGACCATCATGGCTTACGCGGGCATTTGCAGCACCGACAATTTGCAGGCGCACAGCGATCCGTATTTTCACTCGGTGAGCTTCGATGAAATTATTGCTTACTCCGCTACGAACGGCGGCAGCGGTTGCGCGACACTCACCAGCACGGGCAACACCGCGCCCACCGTAAGCGCGGGCGCGAGCAACACCATTCCAGCGAACACGCCGTTCACACTCACCGCCAGTGGCAGCGACGCCAACAACGACCCGCTCACTTATTGCTGGGAGGAACGCGACCTCGGCCCGACTGCCCTCGTCACCGCGCCCGACAACGGCTCCAGCCCGCTCTTTCGCTCGTTCAATCCCACCACCAACACCAGCCGCACATTTCCGCGCCTCTCGGATATTTTGAGCAACGCCGTTTCCGTCGGCGAAAAACTCCCGACCACCAGTCGCACCATGAAATTTCGCGTCACCGCTCGCGACAACCGCGCAGGCGGTGGCGGCGTCAATACGGCGGACACCACCGTCACCGTCGTCAGCAACTCCAGCACGTTCGCCATCACGTCCCACAATCTGCGCGTCACCAATTCGCTCTCGACCACCGTCAATTGGAACGTCGCCGGCACTACGAGCGCGCCCATCAGTTGCGCCAACGTGAAAATTTCCCTCTCCACCAACAGCGGCCTCACCTTCCCGATTGTCCTCACCAACTCCACACCCAACGACGGCGTGGAAATCGTTGCGCTGCCCGCGCTCACCAACTTCACCTGCCGTCTGAAAGTTGAAGCGGTCAGTAATATTTTCTTCGACATCAACAACACCGACTTCGCGCTTGCTCCCGGCGCAACCAATCCCGTCGTAGCGTTTTCCAGCACCGCGCTCGTCGCTGAGAATTGCGCGCCGACCAATAACGGCATTGACCCCGGCGAAACTGTCACCGTCAACCTCGCGCTGCTCAATCTCGGCGGCGCGCCCACCACTAATCTCACCGCCACGTTGCTCGCCACTGGCGGCATCAACAATCCGAGCGGCCCGGTCAACTTTGGCGGCATCATCATCGCTGGCACGAACACCCAGCCGTTCACCTTTACCGGCAGCGGTTCATGCGGCGGCTCGCTCACCGCGACGTGGCAATTGCAGGACGGCTCGGTGAATCGCGGAACCATCACGAAAGTTTTTCCCATCGGCGGTTACACCACCACCAACGCGAGCTACACCAACCTCACCGCCATTACCATTCGCGACAACACTAACGCGTCCGTTTATCCTTCGAGCATTTCCGTCGGCGGACTCACCGGCACAGTTTCCAAAGTCACCGTGACGATTCCCTCCATCACGCACACTTGGGCGGGCGATATTGACATGATCCTCGTCGGCCCCGGCGGACAAAAAACATTCCTCATGTCCGACGCCGCCGACGGCGATTTCAACAACGGCACGGTTCTGTCGGCCAACAGCCTCACGTTCGATGACGCCGCGACAAATATTTTCCCCGTCTCCGGCTCTTTCGGCTCCGGCACTTACCAGCCCGCGAACTACAATCCCGTCGTCACCGACTCCGATAACTTCCTCGCCCCCGCCCCTGCCCTGCCCTATGTCACCAACCTCGCCGTCTTCAACGGCGTCACCGCCAACGGCACTTGGTCGCTCTACCTCATGGACGACGCTGCGGGCGATGTCGGCTCGCTCACCGGCTGGATTCTCAATCTCACCGTCACCAATCCTGTTTGCTGCACCAGTGTGACCGCTGATTTGCAACTCACTCAAACCGTCGCGCCCGCCGCCACCTATACCAACGGCACGGTCACCTTCTCACTCACGCTCACCAACCTCGGCTCCGCCACCGCCACCAACGTCATCGTCACCAGCACCCTGCCCGCCGGTTTGAAATTTATTTCCGCTACGCCCGCGCCCAACGCCACGAACGCCGCCACCCTCGCGTTCAATTTCAACAACCTCACCAACCTCGCCCGCACCAACCTCACCGTCACCGCGCTCACCACGAACATCGGCAATTTCACCAACTTCGCCACCGTCACCTCGCTCACCAGCGACCCCGTGAACGCCAACAACACCGCCACCGCCGTTATTGCCGTGCAACCGCTGCCAACCATTTCCACCATCGCGCGCGCCACCACCAACACCGTGAGCCTCACTTGGACTTCGCTCTCCAATCTCACCTACCGTGTGCAGTTCAAAACCAATCTGCAACAAGCCGCGTGGCTCGATCTCACCACCAATCTCGTCGCCAACAGTTCCACGCTCACCACCAACTTGCCGCTCGTCGGCACGAACCGTTTCTACCGCATCACCGCTTTCCCATGATTACCCTTCGTCAATCCACCGAGCGCGGCCACGTCAACCACGGTTGGCTCGACAGTTGGTTCACCTTTTCCTTCGCGGATTACTACGACCCCGCGCACCTAGGCTTCCGCACCTTGCGCGTTATCAACGACGACCGCATCGCGCCCGGCGGCGGCTTCGGCGCGCACCCGCACCGCGACATGGAAATCATCAGCTACGTTTTGAGCGGCGCGCTCGAACACAAAGATTCCATGGACAACGGCAGCGTCATTCGCGCCGGCGATCTTCAATACATGGCCGCCGGCTCCGGCGTGACGCACAGCGAGTTCAACCCCTCGCCCACGGACGAAACTCACCTGCTGCAAATCTGGATTCGCCCCGATAAAAAATCCGTCGCCCCGCGCTACGCCGAGCGCAAGATGGCCGACGCCGCGACCGGTAAGCTGCATCTCATCGCCAGCAAAACTGGCCGCGAGAATTCCATTGCCCTCCATCAGGACGCCGATCTGTTCCTTGCCAAATTAAATCCCGGCGACTGCGTCACGCACGAATTGCGCCCGCAACGCCACGCGTGGCTGCACGTCGCCGAGGGCGAAGTGGAAGTGAACGGCCAGAAATTGACCGCCGGTGACGCCGCCGCCGTGAGCGAAGAAACCCTTTTGCAAATCACCGCCACCGCACCGTCGCAAGCGCTGCTCTTCGACTTGGATTAAATCTTATGGTCACAATCGGTGACTTCATGCGGCTCTCGTGTGTTTCGACTGAAAGCAAATTCACTTCCGCATGGGTTCGGTTCGGAATGAGTCTATTCTGCTTGAGAAGCTGCTTGAGGTTGGTCCGACGGCGGTTCCATGTCACTGTGTTTATCGGCAAGAAGACTTGGAGGCGAGGGTCGGAATCGACCGAGTCTCGTCTTCCACAAGCCACTCGAAATCAATCGTCTATGGCATCGCTGACATACTGACTATAAACGAGTTGCGTTAATTGTCAACCCATATCCGGCCATATCTTTTCGTGCCGGTTTTTACCCTGTTAAGAGGGTCCGTGCTGGCACTTTTGCTGGCACTTTTTCATTTGTTTGATCCTTTCAAAAAACTTGACCAGCCGTTCGATTGGATATACGCTCCCGCTGGCTTCAAGAAGCCAGCGGGAGCGTATATCCAAGTGACTATCTATCTGTCGCCCCGAGCTGCGACTTGACAACACAGTGTCTTCCCCGTATGCTCCTTAGGAGCATACGGGGAAGACACTGTGAATACCATTAAACCACCAACACAAGTCCCGATGGACCGATGGGAGGTCTTTTTGCGGACGTTGGGGGATCGTGTATCGGCGGCCAGCGAGAAAAAATTGACTGCCCGTTGCTGGAAATTTTCCACCCTCCGCCGCGAGATCAGCGCAATTACCAAATCAAATCAGGAAGTGTTGCGGACAACTTTCCCGCCTGCTCATGTGGTCATCGAGCAGCTCAAGCGGATGGGCTGGATACACTCAATCAAGGTTCAATCTCCGAACGATACCGAATTGAATGATTTTCTCCTGCTGGATATGGAAGCCGGAAAAGGCGAAACTATTTATCCGCTGGAACTGCTTCAGGCATATTTGCCAGATGGCGTCGTCTGTTATTTCAGTGCCATCAACTATTACGAACTGACCACACAGGTTGTCGCGCATCACCATGTCGCCCGGCTAAACCCGCCGAGGTCAAAAAATAGTTTGGCGACGGTTGACGCAACGAAACCGGCGGGTGAAGCCGTGGAGCGAAACCCGCTCGGGACAGAAATTTTTCATTTTGAGGATGTTGGTTATTACCTGAACAAACGTGATGCGTCCCTTGTTCCCGGCATCCAGGTTCGCGTGGTATCACCGCGTTGCTGGCTGCGAATCACGACACTGGAGCAGACCCTGCTGGATGCACTGATGCAACCGGTTCGCTGTGGTGGTGAAGCGGTCGCGCTGGAGGCATGGGAAACTGGGGTTAAGCAAATTGACGCGGATCGCATGGGCGAGCATCTGACGAAAATACAGCGTGATGATCTCGACCGGCGCGTCGGGGCGGTTCTGGAAATGATGGGCGCAAATTTTGCGGCATCAACTTTGGGTCAGCGGCTGAATGCAGTCAGAGACCGAGTGATTACCGAGGATGTTCCTGAAATTCCGCTCCTGGCTGGTTTTGAATTCCCGGAGCTGAACCAAACTTGGAAGGTTCGAACTCCATAACCATTGATTGCAATGAATCGCGAAAGCCGAGAGCACTGGATCAACGAAATTCTCAATGAGGTTTTTCTGGCGGTAATCGCCTGGGAGCCACTCCGCAATTCACTTATTTTCAAGGGCGCACGGATTTTGAATCTGCATCTTGGGGACAGCCGGCAGTCGCTCGATATTGACAGCAACATCGCACCCGAGTTGGTTGCGTCCACCCGAGACCTCGCCGCGCAGGCAAGTTTTCTTGAGGAACAAATTCCACCGGCGTTGCGACGCTATTTCGAGCGTCAGAATCCAGTCAAGTTCAAGCTGGGCAGAGTGAATGTTGTTGGTAAACCTCCGAAAGGCCACCTGCGCGGGTGGGATGCGTTTCATTTGAGAATCGAAGTTCAAGACAACAGCATGGCTGGAGTCCGTGGGTTGCCGATGCTTGAAATTGATGTGGCTGCGCCGGAGACGCTCGGCCCGGACGCTGTTCAGACGCTCATCGTCCAGGGAATTCCGGCAAGAGTATATGCCCTCCACCGTATCGCCGGAGAAAAACTCCGGGCGTATCTTACGTCGCTGCCAGCCTACCGGCGAAAGATGCAAGGCGGCGACAGAGAATTCCGGGTAAAAGACCTGCACGACATCGCCCGGATTCTGCGGGCACGTCCCGTCTCGGATGCGAAATTTTGGACCGAGGCCGGCCACGAGTTCAAACTGGCCTGCCAGTCTCGTTTGGTGGATTGCCGTGGACTGGAATCATTCATGGAGAACTGGTCACAGGCGCGCGAACGCTATGAGACCGATGTGAGCCTGCGGAATGTTCCCTTTGATGAAGCCGAACACGCGCTGAAAATCGTTGTGGGTTTGATTGAGAAACAAGGAATCTTTCCGCTGGAATTCCCCAC
>JBJOPC010000086.1:0-7963 GCA_046050965.1 Verrucomicrobiota bacterium
TGAACGGCAGTTGCATCTTCTCCGGCAACCTCACGAACATGAACGCCATCACCGGCTCCGGCAGCCTGACGCGCAGCGGTGGCGGTTCGTTGCACTTGCTCGGCACCAACACTTACACCGGCGACACCACCGTCAGCGCCGGCACCCTCATTCTCGGTTCGCAACCCGGCAGCACCACCTTCAACGTTGCCAGCGGCGCGACGCTCAGCAACACCGCTGCACTCACCCTCGCTTCCGGCCAAACGCTCACCGGCAGCGGCAGCGTCGGTGGTAACGTCACGGCCAACGCCAGTGCTATTATCCGCCCCGGCACGGCTATCGGCACACTCTCGCTCGCCAACAACCTCACGCTTAATAATGCGACCAATTTCTACCAACTCACCAGCGTCAACACCGAAGGCGGCACAGCGAACGACGAAATTCTCGTCACCGGCAACCTCACGCTCTCCGGCACGACGGTCATTTCCATCACCAACACTTCTGGCGGCGACCTTGCCAACGGCACTTACGTTCTTGTGCGTTACAGCGGTTCATTGAGTGGCAGCGCGGCCAATTTGCAGCTCGCTGGATTCACCTCTAGTTCCGGCCAGACCGTTGCGTTGAGCACCTCGACGTCAGGTGAAGTGGACTTGGTCATCACCGGCGCAGCTACTTTCGCCAACCTTACGTGGGTGGGCAATGGCGGTAACAATTTCTGGAACATCAACACCACCTCAAACTGGTTTAACGGCACTAGTCTCTCTGGTTTCAGCAACAATGACATTGTGACCATTGACGATTCTTCCACCAACTACACTGTCAATCTTGTTGGCACACTCGTCCCGCAGTCCATCACGATGAACACTACGAACAATTACACGTTCGCTGGCACGGGCAAAATCTCCAGCACCGCTGGCCTCACGAAAAATAACAACAACACGCTCACCGTGCTCACCACGAACGACACCGCCGGTTCCGTCGTCATCACCGCTGGCACAGTCTCCGTTGGTAACGGCACGACCAGCGGCAGCCTTGGCACTGGCACGGTTGCGAACAGCGGCAGCCTCATCGTGAACAACTCCGTGGACAGCACCGTGGCGAACAACATTTCCGGCACTGGCGCAGTCACAAAATCTTCTTCTGCCGTCGTCACGTTCAGTGGCACGAGCACGTTCTCCGGTCAGGCCAATGTGAACGTCGGCACTTACAAACTCGGCAGTGCCACTGCGCTCGGCAGTGCGGCGGGAGCGACCGTCGTGGCCAACGGTGCGACCGTTGACCTCAACGGCCAAACCGTCAGCACCGAACCTGTCACCCTCAACGGTGCGGGCGTCGGCTCCACCGGCGCGCTCGCCAACAACAGCGGCAGTGCGGCCAGTTTGAGCGGCAACATTTCCCTCGCGTCCGCTGCGTCCATCGGCGGCACGGGCAACTCCACTTTGAGCGGCGTCATCGGCGGCTCCGGCGTTTTGACCAAAGCCGGTTCTGGCACGGTTACCTTGAGCGGCGTCAATACCAACGATGGTAAAGTGGTCGTGAGCGCTGGCACGTTGAGCATCAGTTCCGATTCCAATCTCGGCGCGACGCCCGGCTCCAGCGTGGCCGACCAAGTCACGCTCAACGGCGGCACGTTGAAATCTTCCGCCAGCATCACACTGGCGGCGAATCGCGGCCTCAACATTGGTGCGAGTGGTGGCACCCTTGACGTGACCGGTTCGTTCACTAACAACGACATTATCACTGGCTCCGGCACGTTAACCAAAGCGGGCAGTGGCACACTAGAATTGAGCCAGAACTCCACCGATCACACCTATGGCGGACTCATCCTTAACGCGGGAACTATCTCCATCAACAAGTCCACCGGCCTCGGTGCGGGCAACGTCACCATTAACGGTGGCGTCATTAAGACCTTCAACACCAGCGCGCGTTCACCCGCCAACAACGTCCTGTTTGGCGGCGACGTCACCCTCGGCGCGAGCGGTAGCGGCACTCTGAACTTCACCGGCAACTGGACGATTACGAATGGCAACCGCGCCGTCGTCATTGACACCGTTGCCGTGACCAACAGCGGCAACATCGGCGAAGACACCGCCGGACGCGCGCTCACTAAATCTGGCACGGGCGTTTGGACGCTGTCCGGCAACAACACCTACTCCGGCGGCCTCACCGACAACGGCGGCAGCATCATGCTCGCCCACAACAACGCCGCTGGCTCCGGCACGGTTACCTATGTCAGTGGCGCAGTGCAAGTCGGCGACGGCGTGACCATCACGAATACGCTCTCGTATTCTGGCACAGCTACCACCGACGTGTCGCTGGATTGTCCGAGTGGAACCGGCACTTGGGCTGGCACGGTCAACCGCAACAGCGCGTCGTTCCGTCCCGGCACGAGTTCGTCCGCTGGCACACTCATTCTCGCTGGCACGGCGTCGCAAGGCGCGGGCAACTTCATCGTCCCGCGCGGCAATGTCATCTTCACCAACGGTGCGAACTATTCCGCCACCGGCACGGCTACTGCATTCGGTCGCAGCACCAGCGGCACGGGAACTAGTGTGACGCTGGCTGGCTCGTCCGTCTGCTCGTTTGGGGTGCTGAACCTTGGCGGCGGAATAAACTCCATCAACCCCATCACCGTCACCGTCAAAGACACCGCCCAACTCACCTGCAGCGCGGGCAACAACTTCGACTTGCACAACTCCACGCTGTCCACCGCCACCACCGCTGTGAATGTTGACGGCGGCACACTCACCGTGAACGGCTTCATCAAGACGCTCACCGGCGGCAGCCAAACCTCTACGCTCAAGCTCAACGGCGGCACGTTGAAAGGCAACGCGAACAACGCCTCCTTCCTCCCTGCGCTCACCGGTCTCACCACGAAAGTTTCCACCAACACCAGCACGATTGACGACGGCGGCTTCACGCTCACCATCGCCTCCGCGCTCACGCACGATTCCACGCTCGGTGCGACGGCTGACGGCGGCATCACGAAAGCTGGCAGCGGCACGTTGACCTTGACCGCCAACGAAACTTACACCGGCAACACCACCATCAGCACCGGCACACTCGCCTTGACCGGCAGCGGCGCGATTGGTTCTAGCACGAACATTACCGTCGCTGCTGGCGCGACGTTTGACACCACCGCCACCGGCTTCACGCTCGGCTCCGGCAAAACTCTGAAAGGCAACGGCACGGTCAACGGCGCAGTTACTGCCAACGGCACGATTGCTCCCGGCGCGAGCATCGGCACACTCACGTTCGGCGCAGCCCCCACGCTCGCCGGAACCATCGTGGCGGAAATCAATTCCGCCGCGTCGCCCAACGCCGACAAACTCGTCGCCAGCAGCGGGACGTTGACCTACGGCGGAACGTTGACCGTCACTAACATCGGCGGCGCGCCCACCACCGGCGACACGTTTGACCTATTCGACGGCGCACTCGCCGGTTCGTTTGCCACCATGAATCTCCCGCCCGGCGGCACGACGCACTGGTTGACTGCGAACCTCAACGTGGATGGCACGATTACCTTCACGAACAACACGCCAACTATCAGCAACGCCAGCGTGAGCCGCGCGGCCGGACTCACCGCCAAGGTGAAAAAATCCGACCTCGCCGCCGCTGACCTCGACGGCGACACCCTCGCCTACACCCTCTCGACCTCCACCAACGGCGCAACGATTACGCAGGACGCCACCTATCTCTACATCCCGGCCAACACCGTCAATGACGCGTTCACCGTGACGGTGAGCGACGGCGTCGGTGGTTCCGCCAGCGCGACTGTCACCGTGGCAATCGTGACCGCCACCGGCCAGACCAGTGGCAACATCACGCTCGTGGGTGGCAACGCGAACCTCACGTTCTACGGCATCCCCGGCAGCAGCTACACCATTCAAGTCTCGCCCGACTTGAGCGCATGGAGCGACCTCTCTACCGCCACCGTCGGCGCGACCGGCGTCATCAGTTACACCGACACCGCACCGCCCACGCCGAACGCTTACTATCGCCTGCGTTTTAATCCCTGATTAAGGCGCGTTCGGTAAAACTGAAGTCCAGAAAGCAAAACCATGAAAAAACAATTCCTGTTCACCGCGCTGCTCGCGCTGTCGCTCACGGCGCAAGCCACGCTTTACAGCTACGACTTCACCAGCATCAACACCACAATTCCCGACGCCAACCCGACCGGCATCGCCAACAACCAGACCGTCGCGCTGGGCACACTGCCGAGTGGCACGACCACGAGTATTGTGAACGTGGACGTGCGCTTGAACATCAGCGGCGGCTACAATGGCGACCTCTACGGTTACCTCGTGCTGCAATCCGCCGACAGCTCGACCACTACCGCCATCTTGCTCAATCGCATCGGCACGGGCGGCGGCGACCTCTACGGCAACACCGGCGCAGGCATCAACGTCACCTTGAGCGGCAGCGGCGCGACCGACATCCACAACGCCGCGTTCGGCAGCGTGACCGGCACTTACCAACCCGACGGCGGCACGACCCTCGCCGCGTTGAACGGGCGCAACGCCAACGGCACCTGGACGCTGTTCCTCGCCGACTTGTCCGGTGGCGACGTGAGCCAGCTCGTCAGTTGGGGCATGGACATCTCCGTAGTGCCGGAACCGATTACTTGGGCGTTGCTCGTCTTCGGTGCGACCACGGTCGGACTGGTGGCTTATCGCCGTCGCGCGGTGCGCGCTTGATGCTCCTCTGAAATTAGTTTCACGAAAACTCCGCTGGAATTTTTCCGGCGGAGTTTTTCTTTGGCCGTTTGGCGGAGAATAAACTTGCCGTTCGGTGGTCTGCTCCCAAAATTGCGCCCGCCAATCGCCAGTGTAGCTCAGTGGTAGAGCAACGGTTTTGTAAACCGTCGGTCGTCGGTTCAATCCCGACCACTGGCTCCAGTTTTCTCTTGCCGGTCATCGCATGGTTTTTAGCAAGATAATTCATCTCCTTCAGATGCGGTTTAATCCCGGTTTTACGGCAAATAAACGTTGTTAGTCGCGCGCGTTTTTTTTACATTTTTCTCGTTCTGTTCAACGCAAATTTCAGCGCGCAGTAGTAGATTTTTTATGGCTACCATTTCGGATTCTACGGAAGAGCAAACCACCTCGCCGGATCGGATTGCCGATGGCAATTATGACGCTTCAAAGTTATCGTCGCTCAAGGGTCTCGAGGCGGTCCGCAAAAAACCCGGCATGTATATCGGCGGCACGGATGAACGCGCGCTGCATCATTGCGTGTCCGAAGTTTTGGACAATTCCGTGGACGAACATCTCGCCGGGCATTGCTCACACATTGATGTGACGATTCATGTGGATGGTTCGATTTCCATCCGCGACGACGGACGCGGTATTCCCGTGGACATCAACAAAGATTCCGGTCTGCCCGGTGTCGAGCTTGTGCTTACGACGCTGCACTCCGGCGGCAAATATGGTCAGGGCGGCTATAAATTTTCTGGCGGCACGCACGGTGTCGGTGCGAAGTGCGTGAACGCGGTGAGCGAATGGTTCGAGGTGGAAGTCTCGCGCAACGAGCAGGTCTATCACATGGAGTTCGAGCGCGGCAAGACGGTGAAGAAGCTCGAAGTCATCGGCAAATCCAAAAAGACCGGCACGCTCATCACGTTTCTGCCGGACAAGGAAATTTTTCGCGAGACGGTGGAGTTCAAGACGAACATCATCGCTCAACGCTTGCGCGAACTGGCATTTTTGAATTCGGGTTTGGAAATTGTTTTCGCCGACGAACGGCAGACCGCAGCGGAGCCGGAAACATTTTACTATAAGAACGGCGTTGAGGAATTCGTCAAACAGCTCAACAAAAGCAAAGAACCGTTGCATCCCAAGCCGATTTCGTTCCGCAAGGAGACGAAGGAAAAATTGGACGACAAGGACATCGAAGTCCACATCGAGGTCGTGCTGCAATACAACGACAGCTACAACGATCAGGTGTTGTGCTACACGAACACGATTCACAATCCTGACGGCGGCACGCATCTCTCCGGCTTTCGCAGTGCAGTGACACGCGCCATCAATCAATACGCGAAGGCGAACGAGCTGATCAAAGACAAGGACCCGCAGATCACCGGCGACGACGTGCGCGAAGGTCTGACGGCCGTGATTTCGGTGAAGCACAGCGATCCAAAATTTGAATCGCAGACGAAGGTCAAGTTGCTGTCGCCCGAAGTCGAGCGCATCACTGGTTCGGTGACCTACGAAGGCTTGATGGCGTATTTCGACGCGAATCCGCCCGTAGCCAAGCGCATCGTGGACAAAGGTCTCACCGCGGCGCGCGCTCGCGAGGCCGCGCGCAAAGCCCGCGAAGCCGTCCGTAAATCGGCACTCACTGGCGGCGGGTTGCCCGGCAAGCTGGCGGATTGTTCCGACCGCGATCCGGCGAACACGGAATTGTATATCGTCGAAGGTGACTCTGCGGGTGGTTCCGCCAAGCAGGGGCGGGATCGGAAATTTCAGGCGATCCTGCCGATTCGCGGAAAATTAATCAACGTGGAGAAAGCACGACTCGACAAAGTTTTGCAGAACACGGAAATCCGCACGATGATTACGGCCATCGGCACAGGCATCGGCGACGGCGAAGGTGAAGGCGCGTTCAATCTGGAGAAATTGCGCTATCACAAAATCATCATCATGACCGATGCCGACGTGGATGGTTCGCACATCCGCACGCTGCTGCTGACGTTCTTTTATCGCCAGATGCCGCAGCTTGTGAAGCAGGGTTTTGTTTACATCGCGCAACCGCCGCTTTACAGCATCACGCGCAAGAAGAAGACCGACTACATTGACGACGATGTGCAGCTCAACCGCATTCTGTTGCAGAACGGCGTCGAGGAAGTGCGCCTAAAGAATCTCGCTGACGGAAAAGAATTCAACCCGAAGCAGCTCGAAGAAATTCTCACGCTGCTGGAATCGCTCGACAAGCACGCCACGCACATCAAACGACTCGGTGGTGACTTCGCGGATTATGTCGATAAGCGTGCGAAGGATGGCACGTTGCCGCAGACGATGGTCAAGGTGCGCTCCGGCAACGACGAGAAAGTTCATTATTTTCTCACGGCGGAAGAAGTCGAAGAATTCAAGCTCGCGAACGCGGACATTTTCGGCAGCGACACGGAAACCGAGCGCCGCAAGGACAGTCCGACGCGCCGTGCGAAAGTTTCAAACCTCCACCTCGAAAGCAAGGCCATCACGGATTTGCTCGGCAAACTTTTGAAGAAGGGTCTGGCCGTGGATCACTACGCCGCGCAGGACAAGCCGCTGTTTGAATTGTCCGAGGGCGAAGGCGAGCGCGCGAACGTCACGCCGCTGTTCTCCATCCCGGAAATTCTTGAAGGCGTGAAAAACGTGGGCAAGAAAGGCATCCAGATGACGCGTTTCAAAGGTTTGGGTGAAATGGACGCCAAGGAGCTTTTTGAGACCACGATGAATCCAGTGAAGCGCAAGCTGCTCCGCATTGATCTTGCCGACGCCGTAGAGGCTGAGGAGATGTTCGTCACTTTGATGGGCGAAGAGGTTGAGCCGCGCCGCAATTTCATCGTGGATAACGCGCTGAACGTCCGCAATCTCGACGTTTAATTTACCAGCAACAATTTTTCCAGAATCCGTATCATGCCAGACGAATCCGAACCCACACCACCAGTCCCACCGCAGCCGCCGGAACAACACACGAGCGGCGGTGCTTACACGCAGGGCGAAAAAATTTCCAAGATCAACGTCGCCGACGAGATCAAGAACTCATTCCTCGACTACTCGATGTCCGTCATCATTTCGCGCGCGTTGCCCGACGTGCGCGACGGATTGAAACCTTCGCAGCGGCGTATCCTTTATGCGATGCACGAGCTTTCGCTGTTTCCAGGGCGCAAGCCTTACAAGTGCGCGAAAATTTGCGGCGACACTTCGGGTAACTACCATCCGCACGGCGAAGCGGTCATTTATCCGACGCTGGTCCACATGGCGCAACCGTGGGCGATGCG
>JBJOPC010000087.1:0-7126 GCA_046050965.1 Verrucomicrobiota bacterium
CGGCAAGATTCATCGCCAGCCCGACCGCGAAGCGATGCGTCGTGATTTATTTTCCTGTTCCATCAACGACGCGCGCACCCGCGATACCATCCGCGAAGTCTGGCACAAATACGGATTGCTGCTCGAAGCGCACGGCGCGGTCGCGTGGGCGGGTTTTCAAGATTGGTTGCAGACCGAGACGCTCGGCGATTTGCCCGTCGCGGTTTTGGAGACGGCGAATCCCGCGAAGTTCCCCGAAGAAATTGAGCAGACTATCGGCTTTGCGCCCGACGTGCCGCCCGCGATGACGGCGGCGATTCAGTTGCCGGAAACGTTTGATTCGCTGAACGCGGACTACGCAAAGTTCCAAGCCTATTTGCTCGCGCAGCACGCGTGAGCGTGGAACTCCCAGCATCAGAATTTTATTTGGAATTGAAAACCCCGCGCGCCGTCGCCACATTGAGCGCATGACGAAATCAGTTTTTACCGGCGCAGTCTTCGTGGTGCGCGACAACATTGACACCGACCAGATTATTTCCGCGCAATACCTCAACCTCGTGCCGACCATCGCCGAGGAATACGAGAAGCTCGGCAGCTACGCGCTCGACGGCCTGCCTGCCTCGCTCTACCCGATGCGCTACGTCAAACCCGGCCAGCTCGACAGCGATTATCCCATCGTCGTGGCGGGAAAAAATTTCGGCTGCGGCAGCTCCCGCGAACACGCGCCCATTGCCATGGGTTCGGCAAATTGCGAACTCGTGCTGGCGGAAAGTTTCGCGCGCATCTTCTTCCGCAACTGCGTGGCGACCGGTGAACTCTATCCCTGCGAAATGACCGAGCGGCTCTGCGACACTTTGAAAACCGGCGATATAGTGACGGTAGATTTGGATGCCGCGACCGTAACGGTGCAGGCCACGGGTAAAGTTTTTAATTTCAAACCACTCGGCGACGTGCGCCCCGTGGTGGACGCCGGCGGCATCTTCAATTACGCCCGCGCGGCGGGAATGATTGCGAAATAGTTTTCGCGCGCGTTTCGCAAAACCCCTTGCTTCCAGTGCGTCGGCAATTAAGCTCACGGCGAATCGCAGTTCCAACAACTCAACCCAAATAATTTATGGCCGACAAATCTAGCAAGCAGCCCGAAAACCTCCCCGGCAAATGGTATGTGGACACCACTTGCGTCCCTTGCAACGTCTGCGTGGACTGCGCGCCGACGCTGCTGAAATTCAGCGCCGACCAGTCGCACGTTTATTTCGCTGCGCAGCCGAACGGTGCTGCCGAAGAAGCGCAGGCGCAGGCCGCGTTGGAGATTTGCCCCACCGGCTCCATCGGCAACGACGACGTTTGATGCATTGCCATGTCGCAAATCGCTGAATTCCTCAATCATGGCGCGTCGCTCATCACGCCGGCCGTCGCCAAAAAAGTTTTGCACTCGCTGCCGATGTGGAAGGCCGAGTTCGCGCAAATCAACGAGCCGAAGTTCCCGCACTTGGTGGATCAGTTGGAATTTCTTGCGGACGTGGTGGAAGATTTCGCCGAGGGCGCGTATCTGGAACTGCCTTACCCAGCCTACGCACAGGCGGTGTTCGCGCTCATCTACGCGCATAAAAAGTCCGGCATCATCCCGCACTACGTTCCAAACCTCGGACGCGCGGATGATTCGAGCGTGGTGCGCTGCGTCCTCATCCAGAACGAAAAAGCCTTTGCCGTCTACGCCGAATCGCAAGCGGTGAACTGGGAAGAAATCACGGACGAACCGTGAGTTAGTTTCTAGTTACTGCCGCACTTTGGTGTGGCAGTTTTTTTGCCCGATGACCTAGCACCCGCTTAATATCTGTCATGGCAAAAATTCTCCGCGCGCGCTGGTGTTTCGGCGACGACGCTGCTTGAATCTGCCGCAATGAAAACTGCGCTGCGAATTCTTGCGTTGCTTGGACTGCTCGTGTGGAGTAGGTCGCCCGTGCGCGCAACCAACGCCCCCGCGCCCGCCGACACGAACTTCATTGACCCCGTCCTCACCGCCGACAATCCCACCGTGGCGCAGTTGAACGAACTCGCCAAGAGTCGCGGCATCAAAATGGAAATCACGCCGGAGAAATTGCAGGCGGGGAGTTTCCTTGATCAAAACTTTCTGTTCGCGTCGCTCCTCTGGGGTTCCGTGGCGGGCGGCTATTTGGTCTACGCGCGCAAGCAACGGGAGATTCCGCCGTTCCTCGGCGGCGTGGCGATGCTCGGCGTGTCGTTCATGGTCACGTCGTGGTTCTGGATGTCGGTGATTTGCATCGCGCTGATGGTGGGCGTGTGGCAGTGGATGAAACGCGGCGGGTAAAGTCGTAGCAAGACGCCTCAATTCTTCGGCACAAACTGGCTCGCGCGTTTTTCTACTTCGGCGATTTGTTCAGGCGACAAAACTTTGAGCAGGCTCGCGCGTAACTCCGCGCCGTTCACGTCGCCGTGACGCTCGGCGAGCGAGAACCACATCGCGGCTTCCACTTTGTCCGCCGCGCCCGCTTTGCCCGACGCGAGCACGACCGCGAAATTATTTTGCGCGCCGCCGAATCCGCGTTCTGCCGCAAGGCGATACCACTTGGCCGCTTCTGCCAAATCCTGCGGCACGCCGTGGCCGAGTTCATACATCTTGCCCAAATTATTTTGCGCGTCGGCGTAATGTTGGTCGGCGGCTTTGCGGAAAAATTCCACTGCCGCTGCGTAATCTTGCTCAATACCTTTGCCGTTCGCGAGCATCCAACCAAGTGTGGATTGGCCGGACGCATAATTCTGCGCCGCCGCACGTCGCGCCCACTTGAGCGCCGCCGCCAAATCCGCCGTCACGCCGCGCGCTTCAATGAACATCGCCGCGAGCTGCGCCTGCGCCTCGGCGTAATTTGCCTCCGCCGCTTGCACGAGCCACTTCGCGCCTTCGCCCGCGTCCGCGCCGCCGCGATTCACGAGCAACACGCCGAGCGCACTTTGCCCCGGCGAATAATTTTGCGCCGCCGCCTTTTTCAACCAGACGATGGCTTCGGCGGAATCAGCCTTCACACCTTTGCCCTCGGCGAACATGAGTCCGAGATTTTTCTGACCGGCGGCGTTGCCTTTCTCGGCGGCGGTGCGGAAATATTTCACGGCCAGTTCCACGTTGGCGTCCACCCCGCGACCATTCTTGAAAGCCAGTCCGATGGCGTTCGCGGCCTCGGCGTCGCCCGCGTCCGCACTCGCGCGCAACTCATCCAGCCCTTCGGCGAAAACCAAACCTGCGCTAGCCACCAAAGCCAACGCTAACATGTTAAACGAACGGGGAATTTTCATGCGGCGAATCTTATGCCGCGAGCGGGCGACGGCAATTGCAAATTCGGCGCTCGCGCCCGCACAAACGTGTTGTGGAGTTCGAGCGGCGGAACTTGTATCCAATGCGCGCCCAAATTCTCATGCGCTCGCCCACCAAACTTTTCACCACGCTGACGCTCGGCGTTTTGCTGTTCGGGCAAACCGTGTTCGCCCGTGAAAATTCAGAAGTCGTCGTCGGCAATGTGCGGGTGCAAATACTGTCCGACACGTTAGTGCGCTTGGAGTTGCGCGGGCCGAATGGTTTTGAAGACCGCCCCACGTTCCACGTCGTCAACCGGGATTGGCCGGGCGCGAAATTTTCCGTCACGACGAACGATGCAGTCGTCGAAGTTCATGCCGCAGATTTTTCGGTAACAATCCCAGCCGTTTCCAAGTCGCTTGCCGAAGTCACTTTTGTCTCTGCCGCTGGCAAAGAAATTTTCCGCCCCACCAGCGAACTCACCAACAGCGTCTGGCTTCCCGCGCCCGGCGAAAAAACCGAAGCCTGGTCCTTCACCGACACCCCGCGCATAACCAGCCCCAACTCCTCCGCTTGGTCCCTGTCCAACTCCGCCCCCGACCTCTACGTCTTCCTCCCGCGCGGCGATTACCGCCAACTCCGCCGCGATTTCCTCGCGCTCACCGGCCCGACCGAACTGCCGCCGCTCTTCATGCTCGGCGTGTTCGACAGCCGTTGGTTCGATTACAGCGAGGCCAGTGCGCTTGCGCAGATTGACGACTACCGCGCGCACAAAATTCCGCTCGACGTGCTCGTCGTGGACACCGGCTGGCGCGCGAACGCTTCCACTGGCTACTCGCCGAACACTAATTTATTTCCCAACCTCCCACGCTTCTTCCGCGAAGCTCACGACAAAAATGTAAAAGTCCTGTTCAACGACCATCCCGAACCGCTCAACACCAACGCGCCCGCGTTTGATTCCGCCGAAATGAATTTCCGTTTCAACGGTCTCGCCGGGCTGCTGCGCGACGGTTTGGATGTTTGGTGGTATGACCGCAACTGGTGGGTTGCGCTGGTTTCGCCCGCGCCAAATCTGCGCAAGGAAGTCTGGGGCATGGAAATTTATCGCGACACCGCCGTGCGTGTGAACCCGGAGTTGCGCCCGCTCATCATGGCGAACGTGGATGGCGTGGACAACGGCCAGCGGTTGCGTCCGCCGAATGTCGCCGCGCACCGCTACACGTTCCAGTGGACGGGCGACATCGGGCCGGGTTTTGATTTTCTGCGGCGTGGTGTAGAGAACGCCGTGCACGCGGGCGTCCACGCAGCGTTTCCCTACACGAGCGAAGACCTCGGCGGTCACATCGCCGATCCCACGCCCGAAGGCTACATCCGCTGGCTCGAATACGGCGCGCTCTCGCCGGTTTTCCGCCCGCACTGCACCCATAATCTGCAACGGATGCCGTGGACTTTTGGCGCAGACGCCGAACGCGTCGCGCGCAACTACGTCAATATGCGCTACCGCTTGCTGCCCGTGTTCTACGCCGCGTGTCGCGAGAATTTTGAAACGGGCGAGCCACTTTTACGCCGTCTTGATTTGGATTTTCCCGAACACGCCGAAGCCCAGCGCGACGATGAATATCTGCTAGGCAAAAATATTTTAGTTGCACCCGTGCTGCGTGAGTCCGTCACCGCCGTGCCGACGAATTGGTTGCAAACGCCCGACGGTCAGCCCGGTTTGCGCGCGGAATTTTTTACAAACGAAACTCTCGTGGGCAAACCCACGATCGTGCGCACGGATCGGCATATTGATTTTGATTGGGACTACGGCAGCACGGACGCGAAAATTCCCGCCGACCATTTCGCCGCGCGCTGGACCGGCACAATCTATGTGCCGGGCAAAAACGGCGAACAGCTCTTGTCTGCCACATCCGACGACGGCGTGCGCGTCTGGCTCGACGACCAACTCGTCATTGATAATTGGAAAGGCAACGACAGCGCCACCACCGCTGCGCGCGTGACGCTCAAGCCGGGCATCGCCAAAAAAATTCGCGTCGAATATCTGGAAATTTTCGGGCGCGCGGCCGTAAAATTGCGCGTGCAGCCCGCGCACGAAATCGCCGTGCCGCGCGAACTCTGGCTACCGCCCGGCGAGTGGCTCGACGCGTGGACGGGCGAGCGCGTCACTGGCTTGCGCGTGCTCACGAAGTTTTGTCCACTCGGCCAAATCCCCATCTTCGTGCGCGCGGGCGCGCTGCTCGTGCTTGCGCCGGAGATGCAGTTCACCGGCGAGAAACCGTGGTCGCCGCTTACGCTCGACTGTTACCCGCAGCCCGGCGCGACCGACACCGCCACGCTCTACGAAGATGATGGTCGCACCATCGCTCATACGCGCGGCGAGTTTCGCAAAACGAAAATCACGACGTTCACCGACGACGCGACGCACACGGTGAAAATTTCCATTGCTGCCGCGCGCGGGAATTTTCCCGGCGCGCTGGCCGAGCGCGAATGGATTGTGCGCTTCCGCCGCCCCGCCAACTGGCTGGAAAAACTTTCGCCTACCGAAATTAAACTCAACGGCCAGCGCGTAGAAAAACTCGCGCGCCTCATGCGTCAACCCGCCGCCATGCCCTTCGGCGACGCCTCAGGCGCGCCCGATGGCGACGTGTTTGAAGTGCGCCTGCCCGCGTTGCCCGTCACACGCGCGGCGGAGGTGAGCATCAAGTTTGATTGAAAATGCCGCCGTTGCTGCCACGCTTTATCGCATGAATGTGAAGGTGAAAATTTGCGGGCTGACCAGCGTGGTCGACGCGGTGGTTGCAGCCGAGGCGGGTGCGGATCTCGTGGGCTTGATGTTCTACGAGAAAAGTCCGCGCGCGATTTCTGTGGCGACGGCGGTGGAAATCTCTCTCGCGCTCTCGCCGTTCGTGCTGCGCGTCGGCGTGTTCGTGAACCCGGAACCAGAACTCGTCATGCGCGCCATCGGCGAGTGCGGCTTGTCCATGCTGCAATTTCACGGCGACGAAACGCCGGAGTTCTGCGCCCAGTTCGGCGTGATGAGCATGAAAGCGGTGCGGGTGCGTGATGAAACTTCGCTGGTCGAGCTGGAAAATTATTCCACCGAAGCGTTCTTGCTCGACGCGCATTCTGCCAGCGGCTTCGGCGGCACGGGCGAGAAGTTCAACTGGGAGTTGGCCGTGGCCGCGAAGAAATTTGGCCGCCCGATTTTTCTCGCCGGCGGTTTGACGCCGGACAACGTGGCATCGGCGGTGCGGCAAGTGCAGCCGTTTGGCGTGGACGTTTCCAGCGGCGTGGAATCCGTGCCGGGCAAAAAAGACGCGGCGAAAGTGCGCGCGTTCATCGCCGCCGTGCGCGCGGCATGAGCTTGGAGTTCTGCTTTTCGGCGGCTCGGTGCGTTCTTTTCCCCGACCGCCTAAAGGCAGAACTCCGAACGGCTGGCTTGTCAGCACGAAAGTTTTCCGCAAACTTATCCGCATGAACCTTGAACACGCCGCCTACAACATCGCCCAACCCGCCGCCGCCGCCGACTGGTATTGCCAGCACTGCGGCATGAAACTGCTCCGTAAATTCGGCGCGCCCGCCTTCGGCCATTTCGTCGCCGACGCGCGCTGCGCGATGATGCTGGAATTTTACAACAACCCCGCCGCGCCCGTGCCGGATTATCGCGCGATGAATCCGCTCGTGCTGCACATCGCGTTTCAAGTGGACGACGTGGCGGCAACGCGCGCAAAACTTTTGCAAGCAGGCGCGACTGCCGAGGGCGAAGTTTCCTCGAACGCCGACGGCGACCAGCTCGCCATGCTGCGCGATCCGTGGGGCTTGGCGTTGCAACTCATCAAG
>JBJOPC010000088.1:0-5026 GCA_046050965.1 Verrucomicrobiota bacterium
CGCGTTTCCGGCGTGGATGGAAACGCCGCCGGTCGAACGCGCGCGGATTCTTGGCCGTTTCAAAATGTTGATGGACGAAAATTTCGAGGACATCGTCCGCAGCAACACGCGCGAGCACGGCAAGACGCTCGTCGAATCGCGCGGCGACGTGAAACGCGGCATGGAAGTCATCGAGTTCGCACTCGGAGTGCCGTCGTTGATGATGGGCGAAGTGCTGGAAAACATCGCGCGCGGCATTGATTGCGAGGCCATCCGCCAACCGCTCGGCGTGTGTGTCGGCATCACGCCGTTCAATTTTCCCGCGATGGTGCCGCTGTGGATGTATCCCATCGCCATCGCGTGCGGCAACACGTTCGTGCTCAAGCCGAGCGAAAAAGTTCCGCTCACCGCCCTCAAGATCGCGAAGCTGCTGGAGAAAGCCGGACTGCCGAAAGGCGTGCTGAACATCGTCCACGGCGGACGCGAAGTCGTGGACGCACTGCTCACGCATCCGAAAGTGAAAGCGATTTCGTTCGTCGGTTCGACACCGATTGCGCGCTACATCTACGAAACCGGCACGAAGCACGGCAAACGCGTTCAGTCCAACGGCGGCGCGAAAAATTACGTCATCATCATGCCCGATGCCGACGTGGAAAATTCCACGCGCGGTGTCATCGAGGCGGCGTTTGGCTGCGCAGGTGAACGCTGCATGGCAGGTTCCACCGCTGTGGTGGTTGGTGCGGCGGAGAAGTTGGTTTTGCCCACACTGGTTGAAGCCACAAAACGCATTAAGGTCGGTCCAACCGATCGCGAAGCGCAGCCGGATATGGGCGCAGTCATCTCCCGCCAGCATCGCGATCGCGTGCAGGAGTTGATCAGCATCGGCGAGCAGCAAGGCGCAAAAGTCCTCGCGGACGGTCGCGGTATCAAAGTCAGCGAAGCGCCGAACGGCTTCTACGTTGGTGCCACGATTCTCGACCATGTCCAGAGCGGCACGACCGTCGCGAAGGAAGAAATTTTCGGCCCGGTGCTGAACGTGATGCACATGGAGGATTTGGGCAAAGCCATCGAACTCGCCAACAAATCCATGTATGGGAACGGCGCATCCATCTTCACGCGCAGCGGCAAGGCGGCGCGCGAATTCAAACACAGCGCCAAGGCCGGCATGATCGGCATCAACATCGGCGTGCCTGCCTCGATGGCATGGTTTCCGTTCAATGGCTGGGACGAATCGTTCTTCGGCGACCTGCACATGCAGGGCCGCGAAGGCGTGCAATTCTTCACCCAGCAAAAAGTGACGACCAGCCGGTGGTTCAGTTATGGCGAAGGCGACATCTGGCATACGGAAGCGAAGAAATAATTTCATTAACACCTGGCTTCAGCCAGGTATGGGTGCAGCGAAAAGTATTTAGCCGTTTCAACGGCTTTCCATGCGCCGAAGAAACCGTTAAAACGGTTTTGAAAATTGCGGTGAGAAGAGTCACCCGGCTAAAGCCAGATGTTAATGAGAAGCAGAAATCGAAAATATTTGGAGTTTGGTTATGAGCTTACTAATCAAAAACGGAGAGATAGTTACAGCGGATTCCCGCTACGTGGCCGACATCTTCTGCGAGAACGAAACCATCACACGAATTGACCGTGGCATCACGCCACCAAAAGGCGCGGAGGTGATTGATGCGAAAGGTAAATTTATCTTCCCCGGTTTCATTGATCCGCACGTCCACATTTACCTGCCGTTCATGGGCACGTTCGCCAAGGACACGCACGAGACCGCCAGCAAAGCCGCGCTCATCGGCGGCACGACGACCTTCATCGAGATGATCTGCCCTAGTCGCGCCGACAAGCCGCTGGAAGCGTTCGAGCTTTGGCTCGGCAAGGCGCAGGGCAACAGCGCGTGCGATTTCACGTTTCACATGGGCGTCACGCGTTATGACGCCGAGGCGGAAAAGGACTTTCGCGAGATCGTCAAACGCGGCATCAGCAGCTTCAAGGTGTTCCTCGCCTACAAAGGCGCGCTCGGCGTCACGGACGACGAACTTTATCACACGCTTTGCCTCGCGAAAAAACTCGGCGTCATCACCACGGCGCATTGCGAGAACGCGGACCTCGTTCTGGAGTTGCAGAAAAAACTTCTCGCCGATGGCAAGACTGGACCCGAATTCCACGAGCCGAGCCGCCCGCCCGTCATCGAGGCCGAAGGCGTGCATCACCTGATGACGTTCGCCGAGATGACCGGCGCGCACGTTTACATCGTCCACTTGAGCTGCGAGGAGGCGTTGCGCGAGGCCGTCGCGGGCAAGCTGCGCGGCGTGAAAGTCTGGGTCGAGACGCTCATCCAATATCTGCTCTGCGACAAGACCGACGCGGAGAAGCCGGGCTTCGAGGGCGCAAAATTTGTCATGTCGCCGCCGCTGCGCGACAAGAAAAACCAGTGCGTGCTGTGGAACGGACTGCGCGACGGCATCGTGAGCACGCTCGCCACCGACCACGCGCCGTTCGATTTCAAGACGCAGAAGCCGATGGGCAAAAATGATTTCACGAAGATCCCCAACGGCATCCCGTCGCTCGAAGACCGCGTGAATCTTTATTTCACCCACGGCGTGAAAGGCGGTCGCATGGATTTGCATCGCTTCGTGGACACCGCCAGCACGCAGACCGCGAAACTCTTCGGTCTGTTCCCGCGCAAAGGCACGATCCAGCCCGGTGCGGACGCCGACCTCGTGGTCTACGACACGAACTATCGCGGCAAGATTTCAGCGAAGACGCACGCGATGAACATTGATTACAACGCGTTCGAAGGCATGACGATCGAAGGCCGCCCCAGCGTCGTGACCGTGCGCGGGCAAGTGGCCGTGCGCGATGGAAAATTCGTCGGCAAACACGGCCACGGGAAATTCCTCCAGCGCAAGCCGAGTCATTTTTGATTTTCCTACTTGCCGCCGTGCTCAATTAAAAGTTTTTTCATGGCTTCGCTCCTTGCGCGGGTTAAGAGCGTTCCTCCACTTTGGAGTTTTGCATTTGGATTTGCTCCTTGTTCCAAAAGCCACTTAACCAATTCCATGTCGTCGGAATCAATGGCCACGAAAAGCAGCGCGTGTCCAAAATCGCGCGTTTTGTAATCAATGCCGACCTTGAAGTGTTCCAGCAGTATTTTCAAAACTTCCACATCGTTGGTTTTTGCACTATCAGCTTTGGTGTGGCTACAGGCTTGGTAGAAAATTTCCTGCAAAGAAAGTTTGGGGACGTCACTGGCAAGATTGGACTGTAGCAATCGTTTTAAAATATCTGTGCGCCCTTCTTGAGCCGCCATTTGAATAGCCCAGTAATAACTGTAAGGGTAAAAATCGTTGGGCAGTTGAGTGATGAGAGTATCAAAAGCTTCCTTTCGATTCCAGCGCACACTCAATTCTAGCGGGGTCATTGACACCGGATTGTTTGGCCAAACGTAATCCTGATACTCGATCTGAAACACCTGCGGAAGTTTGTAAGGCCATAGACTTTCGTCGTCGACAGTTGCTTTGGCATTAGGAATCAGCCCCCCGCAGCTAACTAGTCGTTTCCCGTCAGAATATACATTCCTTACAAGAATTTGGTTCGTGCTTTTGTTGCAAAAGCTAAACCAACCGTCCTCTAAACGGAACGTTGCCTGCGCCGAGAAACACGCAACCCCAAGAATGCAAAACATGAAAAAGCAGCTCTGGAATCTCGAATTCATACGTCGCGCCATTCTGGACTTGTAGTCAGGAACGTCAGTTCAGCACCAGCCCACGCCGCAGATAAGTCGGCTCGTCCAAGTCTTCCCCGTTGCGGATGGTCGGCTCGCTTTTGTCGAAGCAACCTTTGGCGTTCATCTCTAGCGAGAGTTGTTCCTGTTTCATTTTGGAACCGCCTTTGCGTCCGCGTGAGCCAGTTTTTCTCCCGGCGGACGTTTCCAATTTTTCAGGATGGAATGTTGGCAGCGGCACGAAGCGCGATGCGGGACGCAACTCCGCTTCCGGCTCCATCAACTCTGCGCTCACGCCCATGTCCACGGTCGCCGTCGGCGCGGGGGCGATGCGCTCGCGGCGCGTGGCGATGAGTGTCACGGAAAGTTTGTCGCCGAGCGCAGCGTCTTCGGTCGCGCCCATGTGGATTTGCGCGCCATCGCACTGTCGGTTGACTTGATCCATCACGCGATTGATTTCCGCCATCGTCAAGCCGACGCCGCCCGCGATGCCCACCAGCACGGAACCCGCGTTGGCCAACGACTCGCCGCCATCGAGCAGCGGATTTTTCAGCAACTGCTCCATGGCTTCGCGAGCGCGGTTTTCGCCGGACGCTTCGGCGGCGGCAAAAAAACTTTCGCGCCGGTTCGCGCGCAGCAACTCGCGCAAGTCCTCAAAATGAATCTCAATCGTGGCGCGGCAACTCAACAACCGGCACACGCCCGCGAGACCGTCCGCCAACAAGCCGTCGGAAATCGTGAACACCGCGCGCAGCCCGACTTCTTCGCCGACGAGCTTCATGATTTTTTCGTTCGGCAGGCACACCACGCCGTCACCGGCGGCGCGTAGTTGTTCCAACGCCGTTTGCGCTTGTTGCGCGCGACGATTGCCTTCGCAGACAAACGGCATCGAAGCGAAACCCAGCACGAGCGTGTCCGGCGTTTTGACGGCACGAGCGACGGCGGCACTGACGCCGCTGCCCGTTTTGCCGCCCAGTCCGGTGACGATCAACACCACATCCGTGCCAGCACACCACGCGGCTAGCGCGGTTTTTTGTTCGGCGAACGCCGTGTCGCACGACGCCGCATCCGCGAGGTTCAACGTGCGCAACTGCGCCGCGTCGAGCGGGAAAAATTCCGCGCCCGGCAGCGGCTCCGTATGGATCAGTGCGAGTGACACGCCGGGCAACAGCCGTTCGCTCACGCGTTGCAAAATGTTTTTGCCCGCGCTGCCCACTCCAAGAATTTTAATGCTGCGAGTTTGGTTGCTCATAACGTGATTGAGTTAGGCACCGATTTTGAAAAGTGTGCCGAGGGTGTCGCGGAAATTGGTGACGAACGAAC
>JBJOPC010000089.1:0-4456 GCA_046050965.1 Verrucomicrobiota bacterium
ATTGGCGGCGTCCACGCGAACATCCCACGCCCAGTTGGCCGGATTCATCGCTGGCAGGGAATCGTCGTTGTCATTGGCATAATTGAAGAGGCCGAGACTGATTTGTTTTTCGTTGCTCAAACATTTTACGCGCACGGCTTTTTCCTTCGCGCTCGCCAGCGCGGGTAGCAGCAATCCCGCGAGGATGGCGAGGATGGCGATGACGACGAGCAGTTCAATGAGGGTGAAGGCGCGGCGGCACGAAAAGGTTTTGGCGGACGGAATCATGGTTCGTTTCTGGTTGTCGGAATCGCAGCGAAGTTAGTTTACGCGCGGGGCAGGGACAACCGCACTTTTG
The DNA here is from genome assembly GCA_046050965.1 of Verrucomicrobiota bacterium. Taxonomy (GTDB): domain Bacteria; phylum Verrucomicrobiota; class Verrucomicrobiia; order Limisphaerales; family JAFMIX01; genus JAFMIX01. Next base: position 338 of record JBJOPC010000089.1, read on the forward strand.
GGTGAGCGGTGGCGCGCGTGAAAGTTAGGAAAAGTTCATCGTGGATTTGGTGGCGGGATTTTAAGGTGAGGTTTTCGGCGGCGACTAATTTTCCGAAACCAATTCCTTCGGCGATAGTGGGCGCGTGGCGACCACCGAAAATTTTTGGGCAGACGGTGAGATGAAGTTCATCCACGAGGCGGGCGCGGAAGAGGGCGTCGTTGAGTTCGCCGCCGCCTTCGCAGAGGAGGTGCTGGACTTTCCATTTGGCGCGGAGCCAGCGCAGGGTGCGCGGCCAGTTGATTTCGCGCGCGCCGCAAATTTTCACTTCGGTGGCGAGGGCACGGAGTTTTTTTATTTTCGCAGCGGAGGCGCGGCGCGTGGTGAGGATGAGAATGGGCGAAAAGTTGTGGCGGAAAATCTCGGCGCGCGGATCTAGTGTGCCGCTACCGGTGACGAGGATGCGGAGATTAAATTCGGCGAGTCCGCGCTTGATTCGCGCAGTGCGGAATTTTTTCGCGCCGGGGCCGAGGTTGATTTCATTCAAGTCGGCAGTGTGCGCGCCGCACATGACGGCATCGGCGGTGGCGCGCAGGGCGAGCAAGTGGTCGTGGTCGCGGCGACTGCCGAAGCTAGAGACGGCGCGGTTGGCGGTGGCGATTTTGCCGTCGGCGGTCATCGCCATGTTCACGGAGACGAAGGGGAGTTTTGAGTTTTGAGTTTTGAGTTTTGAGTTCACGGCGGCGTGGGCGCGTTGGTTTTAACTTAAAACTAAAAATTAAGAACTAAAAACTAAACGAGCAACATCGCGTCCCCGTAGCTGAAGAAGCGGTAGCGTTCGCGGATGGCTTCGGCGTAGGCGACGAGGACGAGTTCGCGGCCACGCGTTTCGCCGGGCGCGGCGAACGCGCTGACGAGCATCAGCAGCGTGGAGCAGGGGACGTGGAAGTTGGTGAACAGGGCGTTCACGATTTTGAATTCGCGCGGCGGGTAGATGAAAGTTTTCGTGCGCCCTTCGCCCGCGATGATTTGTCCGTCGTGTTGCGCGGCGACGCTTTCCAACACGCGCACACTGGTCGTGCCGACGGCGATGACGCGGCGGGCTTCGCGTTTGGCAGTGTTGACAGCGCGAGCGGTGGCGTCGCTGACGACGTAGCGTTCTTCGTGCATTTGGTGGTCGGCGAGTTCGGTGGCGTGAACGCCCGCGAAGGTTCCGAGTCCGACGTGCAGGGTGACGAAATGAATCTCGACGCCGAGCGCGTGGATTTTTTCGAGTAGCTCGGGCGTGAAGTGCAAACCAGCGGTGGGCGCGGCGACGGAGCCGAGCGGTTGCGAATAAACGGTCTGGTAGCGCTGCAAATCATCGGCCTGCTGGGCGTCGCGGCGAATGTAGGGCGGCAAGGGAATTTCGCCGAGGACGGCGAGTTCGTGCGAAATATTTTTGGTGCCGGAAAATTCGAGGCGGCGATGGCCTTCGGAATTTATTTCGCGGACGGTGGCGAGGAGATTGCCAATTGCCGATTGCCGATTGAGGATTTGAATTTGCGTTCCGAGTTGGGCGCGCTTGCCGGGTTTCATCATGGCCCACCAGTTGTTCACGGAAGTTTCTTCGAGCAGCAACATTTCAAACGCGCCGCCGGTGCTGGCATTTTTTCCACGCAGTCGTGCAGGGATGACGCGGGAGTTGTTGAAGACGAGGACATCGCCGGCGCGGAGATAGCCGAGGAGGTCGGAGAATTTTTTATGTTCGAGGCGGGCGTCGGCGCGGTGGAGGACGAGCAGGCGGGAGTGATCGCGCTGCGGCGCGGGTTGCTGGGCGATGAGTTCGGGCGGGAGTTTGAAATCAAAATCGGCGGTTTGCATTTTTTTGCGGCGGGAGTTTCGGCGGGCGGGCGGGTGGGTTCAATCTTGGAATTTAGCGGGCGGCATTCCATCCGCAGATTTCACAGATGGACGCAGATTGTTTTTCATCTGCGAAAATCAGAAAAATCCGCGGACGCTTTTCGGAGAAGGTCGCACAGTTTTAAACACATTTTTCCGCAGCGTTATCACCACTGGCGAACAAGCTGTGAATAACTTGTTAAAAAAGTTCTAAAAACCCGTTGACATGGTATGGGGTGAAGTGCATTAAATAGGGGCGAAGTGGGGCGAGAGTATGTTTGAGTCCCATGATGTGAACAAAGTGTCAGCCACGCAGCCCAACGAAGAGATTTACTACAACTCGCTCTACCAACATGGAGTGGACGAGAAACGGCGTGTGCAGATCCCGTCGAAGTGGCTGCCGACGACTGGCTCGGTGGAGTTCACGCTGATTCTGTGGGCGAAGGACAAAGAGGGGCCGTGCTTGCGCGCGTTGCCGCCGAAAGAAATGGCCGAGTTGCTGGCGTCACTCGACGCGATGCCGAACACGGATCCGAAGAAAACAATTTTGAAACGCGTCATTGGTAGCAAGTCGGTGCAGGTGACGGCGGACAAGGGTGGGCGGATTTGTCTGCCCGACGAGATGGCGAAAACGGTGGGCATTAAAGACGACGCGATGCTGGTCGGCTTGCTTGACCGTTTTGAGATTTGGAATCCGGCAGCCTACGCGAAGGTGCAGGCGGCGGACGAAGTGCTGGCCCACGAGGCGTTCAAACTGATGGAGTGACCATGAGCTTGTTGCGACTTTTAAAACTTGGCAGTTCGATGGGGCGGGTGCGCGAGACCGGCACTTACAGCCTTGCGACGAAAAATAATTTATTGCCCACGTTTGGAGCGGGGGGCAAGCCGGCGGAAGCGCAACCGCCGGCTCCGGTTTTGAATACGGTGAAAACGCCCAGCCTGTTCGCGGGCGCGGCGCAGGCGGAGTTGACGTTGGCGACGGAGCGAGCTGAAGCGGTGGAAGTCGCAGCGGCGCGGCCACTGCCGAAAATGCCGCCCGGCTCGACGATTCCAGCGAAGCGTTATGTGCGACCCACGGCTGCACCCGATCCGCTGGGGCAAAAAGCGTGGGGTTTGCTGGGTGCGCGGCTGTTTGGCGGCGCGGCGTTGAAACGTTGAAAAGAATTTATGCGTGGTGAAGTCCTTCGATCACAAACCGGTGTTGATGGCGGAAGTGTTGGCCGCGCTGAAGCCAGCGCCGGGCGGTCGCTACGCCGACGGGACGCTCGGTGGGGCCGGACACGCGGCGGCGGTGCTGCGGGCGAGCGCGCCGTCTGGATGGCTGTGTGGGTGCGACCGGGACGCGAACGCGCTTGAGGCGGCGATAGCCAAACTCGCGGAGTTCACAGAGCGGTTTGAAGTGCGGCGCGGAAATTTTTTTGAGCTGGCGGATTGGATTCCGGCAGCAAGTTGTGACGGGGTGCTGCTCGATTTGGGCGTGAGTTCGCCGCAACTGGACAGTGCGGAACGTGGTTTCAGTTTCCAGCACGACGGGCCGTTGGATATGCGGATGGACGCGCGGCAAACGCTGACGGCAGCGGAACTGGTGAACACGGCAGACGCCGAGGAGTTGGCGAAGATTTTTTGGGAATACGGTGACGAAAGGGATTCGCGGCGGTTCGCACGAGCCATGGTGCATGACCGGGTTTTGAATCCGTTCACGACAACGCGGCAGTTGGCGGAGTTGATTGAGCGGTTGTCGCCACGGCGGGGCAAGACGCATCCGGCCACGAAAGTTTTTCAGGCACTGCGGATCGCGGTGAACGACGAGTTGGGTTCTTTGAAACGCGGTTTGGATGCCGCGCAGAAAATTTTGAAGCCGGGCGGACGCCTCGCGGTGATTACGTTTCACTCGCTGGAGGATCGCTTGGTGAAAGATTTCGGGCGCGCGCGCACACGAGACTACACGTTCCCTGGAGGGGTGGATGTGCCTGAACTTCGTGTGCCGCGCGTCCCGGAGCTAAAATGGGTGTCGCGCAAGGCCACGTTGCCGGGCGCGGCGGAGCTGGCGGAAAATCCGCGCAGCCGTAGCGCGCAGTTGCGCGTGTTCGAGAAAATTTAATTTAACAGTCATGGCCAGAAACCGAAAAAATGAAGCGGCGATCTTCCAAATGGGGAGAACGTTTTTCATGTTCTTCGCCTGCCTGATTGTCGGCGGCGCGGGCATCGGTTTTGTCTCGCAGAAAAATCAAATCATCCAACTCGGCCAGCAGAAGAAGC
>JBJOPC010000090.1:0-6058 GCA_046050965.1 Verrucomicrobiota bacterium
TGGCACGACTACTTCAGCGGCAACACCAACTTCCCGCAACTCGCCCAGCCGGCGACGCCCGCCGAGGAAGCACTCCATGCCTTGAGTAAATTTTCCCCGGAGTTGCAGGAACTCGCCGATGCCGCCGCCACGCGACCTTACTCGCGCTTTTTAATTCACTACAATCAAGAACCTGCAATGGGAATCCTCCTCCCGCACCTTGCAAAAATCAAAGGCCTGACACGCCTCATTGGCTTCCGCGCCATCGCCCGGCTTGACGCCAAGCAAACCGACGGCGCACTCGCCGACATGAAGCTCGCACTTCGCATCAGCGATTCCATCAAGGACGAGCCGATCCTCATTGACCACCTCGTGCGGATTGCCAGTTTGAATTTTCCTTTGAACTACCTGCGCGATGGCATTGTGCGGCATCAGTGGGACGACGCCAGCCTCGCCGCGCTGGAAACAAATCTGGCCGGCATCAATCTTTTCGCCGAAGAGAAACAGGCCATGCGCGGCGAGCGGGCGTTCGGCGTCACGGATATTGACTGGATGCGGCGGCAAGGTTTGAAAGCCGGTCGGGATGCTTCGTTCTTTGATTTTACCGGCGAAGGTGCACCACCTCTGGCCAGCAGCTTGAGCATCATGCCCGCGAGCTTCTTCTACTTCAACATGCTCAATCTCGCCAAGGCGGAGGAATGTTTCTTCGTCGGCTTTGATGCTGATGCCCGGCGCGTCTTCATCAAGAAACCCAGCGAGTATGAAAAAGCCAGCGATGCGTTGGGCGTGGGCAAGCCGGGTTTTCATCCGACCACGATTTTCGCCCGGCTGATCATGCCCGCGCTCGGCAAGGTGGACATCAAAACCGCGCGCAACCAATCCTACGTGGACTTCGCCCGCGTCGCCTGCGCGCTCGAACGCCATCGCCTCGCGCACGGCAGTTATCCCGCCGCGCTCGACGCGCTCGCGCCGAAATTCATCGCGCAACTTCCGCACGACGTCATCAACGGCGAGCCGCTCCACTACCGCCGCGAAGGCGACGGCTACAAACTCTGGTCGGTCGGCTGGAACGAAAAAGACGACGGCGGGATTGTCGGTGTTTTGAAAGAGGAGAAGGCTGACGCGTCGAATGATTTTACCCAAGGTTCAAAAACACCCGTGATTGATCCACAGCGAGGCGATTGGGTCTGGCAGATTCCCACGTCCGCCAAATGATTCATCTGCGAATAGTCGCGAATTATTTACGGCAACCTGCCAGCGGTTTTTAATTCGCGTCCCTTCGCGCCATTCGCGGATTCAACTTCCGGCTTCCGCCACCGCGCCGCGTTGCCTACGCTCGCCGCGTGTTGAACGCCCCCATTTGGCAACTCGAACCGTTCCTCAAGCTACTCTTGCGGCTCTTTTTTTCCTTCGCCCTCGGCATGGTCGCGCTCGGCGGTTTGCGCGGCGCGTTCGGTGAGGTCGCGCTCAAAACTTCCGTGTGGCCGCTCGTCATCAGCATGGTCACGGCGCACGGCGCGCTGCTCGTGTTGGCGGGAATTTTCCTCCGCGAACACGCCTTGCGTTGGCGCGATGCCTTCGGGCTTGCCCGCCAACCCGGCGCGTCGGTTGCGCTTGGTGCGGCGAGCGCGGTCGTGGTGCTGTGTGTCATATGGCCGTTAGTCGGCGCGGTGAAATTGTGGTGCGCGCAGCACGGCTTGGAGTTTGACGAGCAGACGCCTGTGCAGTTGCTGCGCGAGCAGCGGGGCGTGGTCGCGCGACTGTTGCTTGGCTTGTTTGCCATTGTGCTGGCACCGGTGGCGGAGGAAATTTTCTTTCGCGGCCTCGCGTATCCGCTGCTGAAGCAACACACCTCGCGACCATTCGCCGTCGTGGTCGTCTCAGTTTTATTCGCGCTGCTGCACGGCAACGTCCCCTTGCTGCTGCCGCTCGCGGTGCTGGCGGTGGGGCTGACGCTGCTCTACGAATGGACGGGCAACCTGCTCACGAGCATCACCGTCCATGCGTTGTTCAACGCCGCGAACTTCGCCGCGCTGTTCTTCGAGCCGCAACTCAAGCAACTGCTCGGGCCGTCGGTTTAGTGCGGTAATTTTTTCCGCCGTGAGTTGAACGCGGTTTTCTTTCGTGTGTTTCGTGTGTTTCGTGGTTAAAAATTTCCCTGCATGACGCCTTCGCCCCAAACTGCCGCTGCGGCCATTCGTAAAATTTCCCAGCTCCGTCCCACGCTCGCGCTCGTGCTGGGCAGCGGGTTCAACCACGTCGTCAGCGAAATGACCGTGGATGCGCGGCTGGCTTACGCGAAAATCTCCGGCTTCCCCAAGCCCACCGTGGCGGGTCACGACGGCGAGTTGCTTGTCGGCAAACTTGGCGGCACGAGCGTGGTGGTGTTGAGCGGGCGCGCGCATTTTTACGAGGGGCATCCGATGGAACGCGTCACGTTCGCGGTGCGCGCGCTGGCGGCGGCGGGCGTCACGGACTTGCTGCTGACGAACGCGGCGGGCGGGCTGAATAAAAAATTCCGTGCGGGCGATTTCATGCGGCTCACCGACCACATCAATTTCATGGGCGTAAATCCGCTGCGAGGTGCGGCCAGCTTTGTTGACCTCACGCAAGTCTACGACGCGTGTTTGGCGACACTGCTGGAGCGTGCGGCGCGGGCGCAGAAAATTAAATTGCGGCGTGGCGTTTATCTCGCGGTGAGCGGGCCGAGCTACGAGACACCCGCCGAGATCCGCGCGTTCACCCGGCTCGGCGCGGACGCAGTGGGCATGAGCACCGTGCCGGAAGCGGTTGCGGCGCGCGCGTGCGGGCTACGCGTGGCGGCGGTCTCGTGCATCACGAACCTCGCTGCCGGGCGCAGCCCCGCGCCGCTCGACCACGCGGACGTGCTGGCGACGGCAAAAAAAGTTAAGCCTTTCGCCGCGAGTCTGCTAAAGTCGTTCGCATATTTATATGGCTCGTCCGGGAAAAACTGAATTGATTGCAGCGGCTGCGGCAGCGCGGCTGCGGGCGGTCGCGCCGTATTCGCGGTTCCTCGTCGGCGCGGCGTTGCTCACGCGCGGTGGCGAAATTATTTCCGGCGCGAACGTCGAGAGCGCGAGCTACGGGCTGACGTGTTGCGCGGAGCGCGTGGCGTTATTCACCGCGCTGACGAGCGGGCGGAAAGATTTTGTGGCGGTGGCGGTCGTGACGCGGTTTTCCGGCGGCGCATTGCCGTGCGGCGCGTGCCGACAACTGCTCGCCGAGTATGCGCCGGACGCCAAAGTTTTTTCCGCCGACAGCGCGGCGTTGAAAAAAGTCCGCACGACCACGGTGAAAAAACTTTTGCCGCACGCGTTCCGGAAATTTTAAGTCATGTCTGACTTGCTGAAACATTTTGCGACGGCGGATTGGCCGGTGCTGTTGCTCGCGCCGAGCGGCAAGCTCACGCAGGGCAACCCCGCTGCCGTCGCCGCGTTCGGCCCGGACATTAATCTCGGCACGTCTTCGCTCGCGGACATCTGGGCAAGCGACAACGCCATCAAGCCGGAAGTTTTTCTGAACGGTCCGCACGCCGCGCAAGTGCCGCTGCGGTTTCGCGGGCTTGGCGGCGTGCCCGTGACCGCCGTAGCCGCCGTGGTGCGTGGCGAAGACGGACATTTGCTGCAACTGCTGCCGCCGCCGCCATTGCCCGCTCCCGCCGGCGAAGGCAACACCGCCGTTATCCAAAAACAAAAACTCGATTGCGCGCTGCAACTTGCGCGTTCGATGGCGCTGGATTTCAACAACGCGCTCACGAGCATTCTCGGCCACACGTCGCTCATCATCGGGCGCATGGAGCCGACGCATCCGTGGCGCAGTTCGCTGGTGGAGGTGGAAAAATCCGCCGAGCGCGCCGCCGAAATCGCCGCCGACCTTGCGACGTTCAGCAAGTCGGAAAAAGAAGCCGTGCGTGGTCAGACTTCCGGCAACTTGAACACGCTGTTGCAGCGCGTGTCGGAAATTTTCCAGAGCGCGGCAGAGAAACCGGTGACGTGGGATCTCGCCTTCGCGCGGCAACTTTATTCCGCGAAGTTCGACGAAGCGAAGTTGCAGCAGGTGTTCACGAAAATTTTGGAGAACTCCATGCAAGCGTTCAAAAAGGACGGGCGCATCACGCTGCAAACACGGAACATTGATTTGACCGCGCCCACGCAGGATCGCAACGCCGCGCTCGCGGCGGGCAACTATGTCTGCTGCGAAATCGCCGACAACGGCAGCGGCATTGACGCGGAGTCGTTGCCACGCGTGTTCGAGCCATTTTTCACCACGAAGAAAGTGCCGCATCGCGGGCTCGGCCTCGCGTGGGTCTACGGCGTGGTGACCAATCACGGCGGCGCAGTGGCGATTTCCAGCACGCCAGAGCAAGGCACTTCCGTGCGCGTGTATTTGCCGGCGGAGAAAAAAATGATCCGCGACGCCGCCGTGGACAGTGCCAGCCTCAAAGGCACGGCAACAGTGCTGATGGTGGACGACGAAGATTTGTTGCTCACGATGGGGCAAGCGGTGTTGTCGTCATTCGGCTACAAAGTTTTAGTCGCGAACACCGGGCAAAAGGCGTTGGACATTTTGAAAAAACCGGACGCGAAAGTGGACCTCGTCATCACCGACCTCGTCATGCCCGGCATGAGCGGACGCGAGTTCGTGGATCAGGCGCGCGAACTCAATCCTGAACTGCGCGTGCTCTCCACCAGCGGCTACGTTTTCGCCGGGCGCACGGAAGACGACCCCGGCTACCTGCAAAAACCGTTCACGAGCCGCGAGCTGTTGATCAAAGTGAAACACGCCCTCGCGCTCGACGAAGAATGAGCGGCTCCGCGTGACGCCTTCCGAAAATTTTTCCCGCCTGCTCGGTTCGCCCGCGCCCTTGCTCGCGCTCGCGCCGATGCAGGATGTGACCACGCTGGAATTCATGCGCGTCGTGGCGCGCTACGGCGGCCCGGATATTTATTGGACGGAATATTTCCGCGTGCACAGCGTCTCCACGCCGGAAAAATGGATCGTCAAATCCATTACGGAAAATCCCACCGGCAAACCCATTATTGCGCAACTCATCGGCAACGACATCCCCGCGCTCGTGCGCACTGCGCGGCAATTGCAGCAACTGCCCATCGCCGCGATTGACCTCAACCTCGGCTGTCCCGCGCCCGTCGTGTATCGCAAATGCGCCGGCGGCGGGCTGCTCCGCGAACCCGCGCGCATTGACGCCATCCTCGGCGCCCTGCGCGACGCCGTCACGCTGCCGTTCACCGTCAAGACGCGCGTCGGGTTCGCGTCGCCCGCCGAGTTTGATGCGTTGCTGCCGATTTTTGCGAAACACAATTTGGATTTGCTCACTGTCCACGCGCGCACCGTCACGCAGATGTATCGGCCCGGCGTGCGTTACGATTTGATTGCGCAAGCCGCGCGCGCGCTGCGCTGCCCGGTGTTCGCCAACGGAAATATTTTCAGCGCCGCCCAAGCCGCCGCGCTCGTGGTCGAGACCGGTGTGCGCGGCTTGATGATTGGGCGCGGCGCGATTCGCAACCCGTGGCTCTTCGACCAAATCCGCCAACACCAGCGCGGCGAGCCGGTGAAGTTGCCGACTGGCCGCGACGTTCTGGAATACCTGCACCTTCTTTGGGACAACGAAATCACCCCCGGCGTCCGCGAATCTGCGCAAGTGCAGCGCATGAAAAAATTCATGAACTTCGTCGGCGAAGGCGTTGGCGAACAATTCCTCGCCGCCATCCGCCGCGTGGAAACCACCGCCGATTTCTGGCGCGTGTGCGACGAAAGTTTTGCGCACGACCAACCGCTCACGCTGGAGCCGGTGGCGGACGCCGGGGAAAAGTTGAAAGTTGAAACATAGTTTGCGCGGGCATCGGTGAAAGCTGCGGACGCCATCCAGTTTAGCCTTGACCTCGCGACGGCACTTCGGAAAAGTGAATTTCGCAAGCCATGAGACAATTCTCTTCCATTAGCTGTCTCAACCGCGCAACCGCGCAACCGCGCAACCGCGCAACCGCGCAACCGCGCAACCGCGCAACCGCGCAACCGCGCAACCGCGCAACCGCGCAAC
>JBJOPC010000091.1:0-4576 GCA_046050965.1 Verrucomicrobiota bacterium
TTTTTTCCGACGGCTCGCAGCAGTTGCAAGGCACGCCGTTCGATACGGTGATCAACCGCGTGTATCTCGATCATCGTGAGGAGCAGCGCAAAGTCGCCGCGCCGTTCGTGACCGTGCTGCAAGCGCGCGGCGGGAAACTTTTGCACGGCGCGGTGAGTTCCGCCGCCGCCGCGCTCACCGTGCCGCCTGTGCCGGCCATACCAAAATCGGTCGTGCCCAAGCCGGTCATTGCCGACGCACCGGTGAAGAAAGCTGGTCCGGTGAAAATTTTACCGTCGCTCGTTTTGGATTATTCCAAGTCCAACGCGCCTGCGCCTGCGCCCACCGCGCAGCCCGCGCCCGGTTCCGTCGTGCCAGCGAGTGCGCCTGCGGCGGTGCCGGTGCCGGTTGCACCCACGCCCGCAGCGGTCGCACCGGTGATTTCTGCGCCGCCTGAATTATTGCCAGTGATAAAAGTTGAAACAAAGCCTGTGCCTGCGCCCGTTGCGCCCACAGCCCCGGCTCCCGCTCAAATTCAAACCACGCCACCCGCCGAACCGGTTCGTCCGCCGGTTTCGTATCCCACCGCGCGACTCGAACCCGCGCCTGTCGCCGCGCCCAATGTCGCGCCGCCGACGAACGTGTGGCCGCTGATGTTCGGCGCGGGACTCGTGGCGGGATTGATTGTCGCCATCGTCGCTGTTTGGTTTTTCACACGCGGCCAAGCCGCGCCGCGCCGCAGCGTCATTACCGAATCGCTGGAGCGGAAGGGGAAAAGCTGAACGTCGGAAGTTGAAATAATTTTTCCGCCGCCGCGTAAGGTTACGCGGCGGCGGATTTTTTAGCTTTCAGCTTTCGACTTTCGGCTTTGATTTTAGAACGCGTAGCGATACGCAAAGGAGAACAGATGCACGGTCACGTCATAAGTGCCGTTGAAGGTCGGATTCGCGGCGGTGGTGATGGTGCGCTTGTCGTAAAAATCCAAACCATACGCGCCTTCGATGGAGTGCTTGCCGTGCTGGTAGCGCAAGCCAACGGTGATGACGTTTTGGTCGGCGTCGGGAATGGTGGGCGAGAACGTGGAATCCGGCACGGGGCTTTGGTAGAACTGGTAACCGGCGCGCACGGTCCAGTTCGGGTTAATCTGATAATCGCCGCCAATGCCCACGGTGAACGTGTCCTTCCAATTCTGCGCGATGGAAGTGGATTGACCGAGGGCGGTCAGGAGAATGGCGTTGTTCGCGAGGCTCAAGTCGAGCGATTTGAAACGGGAGAACTGAATCCATTCACCGTCCGCTTCGATGCGGAATTTATCCGTGACCTGAATGCCGTAGCCGAGCGCGACCTGCATCGGGTATTTGATTTTCGTCTCGAAGGAACTGCTCGGCGTGACGCCGAGGAACGTGCCGGTGGGGTTGATGTTGTCCACCGTGGCGGAACCTTCGTAGTTCACGTCCATCGGCAATTTCCACGTCACCGCGACGCGTTGGCGGTCGGTGACTTTCCAAGTGAGGCCGAGGTTGCCGCCCACGCCCACGCCGTCGCCTTTGGCTTTGAGATTGCCGTCCGGCCCGCCGCCAACAAGCAGCCACGGGTAAAATTGTTTGAGCGTGAGTTGCGACCACATGATGTCAAGGCCGAGGCCGAGCGTGACGTGTTCGCCGAGGTGAAACGCGACGGTAGGATTGATGTTGATGGTTTCGAGTTCGGTGTAGTGCGGGGCGTTGTAGCGCAGGCTGGTAAGCGCGGGCGTGGCGAACGCGGGAGAATTTTCATCCCAGTTCACGCTCAAACCGTAAGGCACGGTGATGCCTAGGCCGAGCACGGCTTGGCCATCGAGAATCGGTTTGGCGATGAAAAGATTGGGAAGATATTTCCACGGTTTCTCGGTGCGCGCGGAGAAACCAAACGCCGAATCAAACTTCACGTCCATGTAGATGACGCTCGGCGTAAACTGCACTTCAGACGCCTTGAGATCGGCGAGGTTCGCGGGATTTTGCGAAATGGCCGAGGCGTCGTCCACTTGCGCGATGCGACCACCGGCACGGCCAAGTCCGAACGCGCCTGCGGGCGAGTTGCGGAAGCCTTCGGCGAATGTGCGGGCGGAGGCGAGCGTCACGGCGACGGCAACGAGAGTTTGCTTGAGCGCGCGGTTTAATTTTTTCATAGGTTGACTTGGGTTGACCGAAACTTGCCCGGCCGCCCAGCATCGCTGTTAGACGGGTGCATTGGGCGAGGCGGGTTTAGCAATGGCGATGCCAGCAGCCGACGGAGAACCGATGTTCGTTGAAAATATTTCGTGGCGTAGGAAATGTTTTGCTACGCTGTCTCGCGCCTGGATTCATGCAGAATGTCTTTGGCAGACGGGCGCAAAACAATTTTAGGACACAAATCATGTCAGCCGATAAAAACGCCGCGAACAGCCAGTTCAAGGACAGTCGTGTCCTCTTTAAGACCAGCGGCGACGCGGCGGGCGAGGGCGGCATTCTCAAACTCACGCGCTTCGCCGTCGTGTTCGAGAACTGCAACCCGGCGGTAGTGCTGCGGCTCTCGGAAGCGCTCGGCAGTTTCAAAATCGTCGTCAGCGGGCGCGAGGTCTACGTGGGAAAAGGCACGGTGAAAAATGTTTTGCCCACCGGCGCCGCCGCCGTGTCGTGCGAGGTGACGCTCGATGAAACGTGCTGGCGCGACGTGAGCCTCGCCGCCGCCAACGGCCATTTTGCCGAGCAACTTGGCGATGAATACAAAAACTTTTTGGGCGAGTGGGAAAAACTTTGCCGGTTGAGTCCCGAATACAAACTCGCGCTGGCGGATATGCAGCTTTACTTCACCGAGCTGCGGCTGTGGCTGGATCAATTGGAAGCAGGTTTGCGCTCCGTGCCCGCAGAACTGTGGCCGGGGATAGAAGCAAAGACTCTGAAGGAACTGGCCGAGGTCGTGATTCCCACGGTGAACGAACTGTTCGACCATTTTGAAGTGGTCGCGCACAACGTGCCGGAGGAATTGCAAGGCGCGCATCAGCAATTCATGCGGCGGCAACTGCACAGCCTCGTGCTCGCCGCACCGTTCGCTTGGCGCACCTACCACAAGCCGCTCGGCTATGCGGGCGACTACGAGATGGTGAACATGATTCTGCGTGACGCGCCGGAGGGGAAAACGCTGTTCGGGAAAATTCTACATTTGTGGTTTGTGCGCCAAGGACCGGCGATTGCCCATCGTAATCGGATTAACTATCTCATAAAAAAAATCACGGAAGAAACTGTGCGGCGCGCGAGTGATCGCAAGGATTGCAGCGTGATGAATCTCGCTTGCGGGCCGGCGAGCGAAGTGGTGCGTTACGTCGGTGAGTGCCACATTGCCGACCGCACAGCGTTCACACTTCTGGATTTCAATGACGAAACGCTACAGCATACTCAGGCCACGGTGATGCGCGCAGCCGCCGGAAACGATTTCACCAAATACACGCAGCTCGTCCGTTGCATCCGCAAGAACATCCCAGAGTTAATCAAAGAATCGTTGCGTCCCGGCGAGTCAGTAGCGGAAGGGAAATACGACCTAATTTACTGCGCGGGCTTGTTTGATTATTTGTCGGATCAAGTCTGTGCGAGCATCTTGGAAACGATGTATCGCTGGCTTGCGCCGGGCGGTTTGCTGGTCGCAACCAATGTAGAGCCGTCTAACCCGATGCGTCAGGGCATGGGGCATTTGCTCGACTGGCATTTGGTGTATCGCACCGGCGCGCAGTTGAAGGCGTTAAGCCCGGCGGCGGCAACGGAAGAAAATATCCGAGTCATTGCCGACGAGACGGGCGTGAACGTATTCTTGGAAGTCCGCAAGCCCGGCTATGATTGAGCAACCGACATTGAATGAAGCCGAGTTCCGCGATGCCCTCGCGAAGAACGAGAAGGCGGAATACATCAACACCGGCAAAATCGCCGCGGCGTTGGTGTTTTTTCTCATGCCCGCTGGCGCGACGCTCGATTGGTGTGTTTATCCCGATCGCATGACCTATTTCATGGCGTTACGTTTGGGCTGTTCGTTTCTGGCGGGTGTGATCTGGTTTCTGTTGTCGCGCCCGTTTGGAGATAAGTATTATCGCTTCCTCTGTCTGCCCATCGCCCTGCTGCCCGCGATGTTTATCAGTTGCATGATTTATGACACCGCCGGTCCGGCCTCGTCTTACTACGCGGGCTTGAATTTGATTTTGCTCGCCGTGAGCGTGGTCGTGCATTGGCGGACTTGGGAATCAGCCTTGGCGTTTCTGGGCGTGTGCGGAATTTACGTGGCGGCCTGCCTGTTGTTTGTCACCAACCACAAAGGCGTAGCGTTGGACAAGAAATTCATCAGCCAGTTGATATTCATGGGCGAGACGGGCGTCATCGTGGTGGTTGGTAATTACATTTTCAACAAGCTACGCCTGCGTGAGTTCACCTTGCGCTATCAACTCAATAAGCAGTTCAAAGAACTTCAAGAAGCCGAAGTCCAACTCGTGCAGTCCGAGAAACTCGCGTCGCTTGGTCGCATGAGCGCGGGCTTGATTCACGAAATCAACAACCCGCTCAACTACGCCAAGACCGGCCTCTACACCATCAAGAAA
>JBJOPC010000092.1:0-3817 GCA_046050965.1 Verrucomicrobiota bacterium
CCCGCCACGTCGCCGAGCGCGTCGAAGCTCAACTTCTGCACGAAAATAATTTTCCGCCCCGCGCCGTGCCGTCGCACTTCGCGTTGCGCGATGATTTTGCCCCAGCAGATGCCGAGACGCCCGGCAAAAAAGGGATCAATGCCGTAGCAGACGCCGTCCGCCGCCATCACGCGCGCAAGCAAGGCGGTGGTCAAGCCTTCGTAGACGCCAATCTCCGCAACCACGCGCCGTCCGCTGGCGTAGCGGGTAAGCGCGTCGCGTTCGGCCACGGTGGTTTGTGAGACGGCTTGGTCTATGCCCAGCAAATAACGGAGCAGGTGGAGGATGGATTTTCCCATAAGCAATGGTGTGGTGAGGGTGATTAGTGAGTCGAGGTGTCGTTGAGTCGCATGGCGATGGTTTTCAAACTCTACAAATCCATGGCAGGAACGTAAAATTATTTACATCCGTTAGCAACGCCCTTCCTGTCGAAGAAGCGCGGGAAAATTGATAGGTAGAAATTTTTCCTTGCCGGATTCACGGCACAGGCAGATAACGAGGGCGTCAACCTTCATCTCGCAAAACTATGAAACTCACCGGCACGGTCAGTTCACTCCTCCACCACAAGGGCGGTCACATCTGGGCGGTCGCGCCCGACGCCACGGTCTACGAAGCCATCCAACTGCTCGCGCAGAAAAACATCGGCGCGCTCCTTGTCATGGATGGCGAGAAACTCGTCGGCCTCATGTCCGAGCGCGACTACACGCGCAAGGTGGCGTTGCGCGGGCGTTCGTCTAAAGAAATGCACGTCCGCGAAATCGTCTCCACCCACATCATCACGGTCACGCCGGACGACGCCATCGAGGACTGCATGAGATTGATGACCAACAAGCGCATTCGCCACTTGCCCGTTGTCGAGGGCGGGCGCGTGCTGGGCGTAATCTCCATCGGCGATTTGGTGAACTGGATTATTTCCACACAGAACGCCACGCTCGAACAGCTGGAGCAATACATCGCGGGCGGCTTCCCGATTCCGGCAACAAACGTTTGACCGCGCCCGCGCGCGCTGCAATCTTCTGCCGCAAATTCTCCGTTGAAAAAATTATGAATACCCGTGTCCTGCTCGCTCTCTCGCTCGCCGTGAACCTCGCGCTGGGCGCGTTGTTCGTCTTAAGAAAACCTGCAACGCCGACTGCGCCGACCGTAACTGCGACGGCGGAAAAAACTGCCGCTGCCAAAGCCGCCGCTGCGAAAACCGAAACCGCCGTCGTCACCAAAGTGCAGGCGATTGACTGGCGCGCGGTCGAATCCGACGACTACAAGAAATACATCGCCAACCTCCGCTCGGTCGGTTGCCCCGAAGAAACCATCCGCGACATCATCGTGGCCGACGTGAATAAACTTTTTGAGGATCGCAAGAAAGCGTTGAAGCAAGCCAAAGCCCCGAAGGAAAAATTTAAGTTCTGGGAAACCGGCATGGGCAGCATGGCCAAGATGATGGGCGGCGCGATGGACGAAGAAACCGTCAAAGCCAACCAAGCCCTCGCTGCTGAAAAGCGCGCGTTGCTCAAAGAATTGCTCGGCGTGGACATTGAGGAGAAACCTGCCGACCTGATGGCGAGCATGATGAATCCCTTCGAGTCCATGCTCGATTTTCTCCCCGCCGACAAGCAGACCAAAGTCATGGAATTGATGCAGCAGTATCAGGCCAAGATGATGAAGCAGATGGGCGACAGCGGCGACGGTATGAAAGATATGCAGAAGGTGCAGAAAGACATGGAAGCCGAAATGGCAAAGATTCTTTCACCGTCCGAAATGGAAGATTACCAACTCCGCCTCTCGCAGACCGCCATGGTGATGCGGATGCAACTCGACGGCTTCAGCCCCAACGAGCAGGAGTTCCGCGATATGTTCAAACTCCAGAAAAATTTCGACGACCAATACTCCATGTTCAGCATGGGCGACGAGGACGACAAAACCCGCAAAGCCCGCGAAGCCGCGCAGAAAGATTTGGACACCCAACTCAAAGCCACCCTCGGCGACGCCCGTTACGCCGATTACGAACGCGAGAAAGATTACGACTACAAAAACATCGCCAAAGCTGTGAAGCGCGAAGGCCTCGACAAAACCGTGGGTGTGAAAGTCTACGACATGAAAAAAGCCGCGCAGGACGAAGCCAACAAACTGCGCATGGACTCAACCCTCTCCATGGAAGACCGCAACGCCAAGCTCCAACTCATCCGCCGTGAGACCGAAGCCGCCTTGCTCACCACCATGGGCCAGAAAGGCTACGATAGCTACCAGAAGAGCGCGAACAACTGGCTCAACAACATCTACCGCACGCCGAAGCCTTAACCGTCTCTATTTCGTAAAACAAAACGGGCGGGCAAATGAACTTCATTTGCCCGCCCGAAATTTTTTAACCGCCGGTTATTTTTTCGGCGTCGTGAGGCTGTCCAGCACGGCATCGCGTTTGCCCATCTGCGTCTGGAGATTTTTCAGCGACGCGGCGGCGGCATTGGTAGGCTTGGTGGTGGCGAGAATGTCTTCCACTGCGCCGTCACGTTTCGCGGCCTGCTGTTCGAGTTCGTTCAACTGCGCGGTCGTTTTGCCGTCAATGATCGGAGCTTTGTTGGCAGTGATTTTTTCGGACGCGGCCTTCTGCACTTCCATGAGCTTGTCGCGGTAGATGTAGGCGGCGGCGACCAAGCCAATAAACACGAGCGCGTAGCTGGCTTTCTTGACCCGCTCAACCGTCTTCTGGCGTTCGTAGGCGCGGGCTTCCTTTTCGCGGACCGCCGCGTCTTCGCCTGCTATCTGTCTCATCGCCTTCTCAAATGCTTTATCGCTCATGCGCGCAGACAATCTCAAACGCACCGCCCGCGCGTCAAGCCCGCGTTGCTGAAAATGACTGGCCGCTTGCCGTCGCTCCGCGCGCCACCTATTCTCGCCGCATGGCTTTGGTGCGCATACTCGTGGACGGCTACAGCCTCCTGCATAACTGGCCGGAACTCGCGCCCGGTCGGCCACGCCATTCCGCCGCCGCGCGGGACGAACTCATCGCCGAACTCACGCGTTACCAAGACGCGAGCGGCACACCGATTACGATTTTTTTCGACGGCAGTGGCAAGGCGCGGCAAGTAGGCAAAGACGAGTTCGCACGGCCAGTGGAAGTGCTGTATTCCGGCGGCGGGCAGACGGCAGATGATTTGATCGAACGCGCGGCGTATCGCTTCAAAGATTTCGGCGAAGTGCTGGTCGTCACCGATGATTTTGTCGAGCGTGACACGGTCATCAGCATGGGTGGGCTGGCGACGAGCTGTGATAATTTTCTTCGCACCATGGGCGGCGCGTTCAAGGAATTGAACGACGACGTGAAGCACCACAACCGCAAAGAACGCAATCAATTCAACCGTCCCGTAATCAAATGAAAAAATATTTCCTGCTCCTCCTGTTGCTCGTCGCCGCCATGGGGCGCGCGGATGAAATCGCGGCGAACCGTTTCCTGCTCATCGTGCAGACCTCGCGCGATACGAAGTTGCAGTTGCCCACGCTCCGCAACTGCGTCTCGAATTTGTTCGCCAACCGTTTCACGCAGCAGTTGCACAACGGCGATACCGTCGGCATCTGGACGTTCGACGATGCCTTGCACGCGGGCAATTTCCCCATGCAAATGTGGGACGGCGATGCTGAAGCGGAAAACATCGCCAAGCGCGCGGATGATTTTCTCAAGAAGCAGGGGAGCAACCGCGAGGCGCGGTTCGCCGCCGTGTTGCCGTCGCTGTATCGCGTCATTGAAGATTCCGAAACGCTCACGGTGCTGATTTTTTCCGACGGC